>CAZMYK010000001.1:0-28752 GCA_964570435.1 uncultured Saprospiraceae bacterium
TCAGTAAGTCATATGAAGGATCTGTTCTTATGAACGTCTTGAAATTTGAAGATCTAGATCTCTGTTCGATTGGAACAGTCCAATACCCAGTGCAAGAAGTCGGCATCGAAGAAATAGTCTTCCAAGACCTAAGTCACCGATATTACAAAAAATGCATCGTAAAGAATGACAGGATGATAGGCGCCATCTTGGTGGGCGATAAGAGTGAATTTGCGGAGTATCGAAGATTAATTGAAGAAAAAACCGAGCTTTCTAATCAGCGCACTGAGCTCTTGAGAGGGGAAAGTAAAAAGGAGCCTATTCTCGGAAGAATAGTCTGTACTTGCAATAGTGTCGGTATTGGTAATCTTCACAATGCGATAGACAAGGGAATTTCGAATATGAACCTACTTTGCACGAATACAGGTGCTGGAACTGCCTGTGGTAGTTGCAAGCCCGAATTAAAGGAAATACTTGATGAATACATAAAGAAGGGACCGCAAAAGAGAAAATCTGAGCAGCCCAAAAAGAAGAGAGCATTCTGGAAAATGACATAGTATGAAAGATAATCAACTGCAGAGAGTCCTAGTGAAAGGTGGCATTCTAGCCCCAAGCGAGCTTAAGTACATACTTAAGATGTGTTCAGATATGGGACTCCAGAATATCAGTTTCGGATCACGACAAGACATCTTGTTCCCTCCAACAGAAAATCAAGACAAAGTCTTTGATGAATATCCAAATGTCTCAGTCGAAAAGGTCAGAAATAAGAGGCACAACAATATTGTTTGCTCCTACCTGACTGTGGACATCTTTGACAAAACTCCATGGATAAGTAGTTCTACCTTCCTCTACATTCTTGGACAATTGGACTTAAAGAATTCCCTGTCTATTAACGTGGTTGATCCGCTCCAACAAGTGATCCCCTTATTCACCGGAAACCTTAATTTCTTGGCCTCTCACCACGAATCCTATTGGTACCTTTATATAAAACTTGAGCCTTGGAAGCATCTTCAACGCTATCCGGTGCTAATCCATACGCTGGATATAGGAATGGTAACTGAGATCATTCAAGAGTTCTGCAATGAAGAGGCTACAGTGGAAAATATTTTCGATACTGTGATTCAGCATGTAGACCCAAGCAAGAACCGAACAATAGATCGCGAGCCTTATTTGTCATCTGACCTCTTTCCCTACTATGAAGGGATGCATAGAATGGAAGGAGATAGCTATTGGCTAGGTCTATACTGGAGAAATAACAACTACTATATTAACTTCTTGGAAGCTGTAGCAGACCTATGCGAAGAATGTAAAATTGGAAACCTCTGTATAACGCCATGGAAGTCTATTATTATTAAGAAGATTCACAAAAAGCACAAGCTGAAGTGGGAGAAACTTCTAGGAAGATTTGGTATTAATGTACGACACTCGCTATTAGAATTGAATTGGCACATACCCGTTAACGACCAGGAAGCTCTAGACCTCAAGAAGTACATTGTTCGAGTTTTTGACCAAAATGACATTAGCACCTATGGGATGACCCTCGGCATTTACAATGAAACTTCCAAGGGCTTCTTTACCACTATTTCTATCAAGAAAAATGCCTCCCCTGACTTAGGAAATGGTATTGAAATTCGACCTACCTATGACATTCTTTATGTAGAGAATTTCAAGCCTAACGGGACTAAGTACCATACCTATGCAAAGGATGTAGACCGTCTAGAGCTTCCTAAACTGCTCATCGAATTAAGTAGGAATTTCTTCGAACAACTAGGAGAAGATGAGGGAAGGTCCCCAGGCTCCATTACGCAGAAAAAGGAAGAAGCCATTAGTAGTCACAAGGTCTACCAGTGCCAAGACTGTTTCTCAATCTACGACCCTAAGGTCGGTGAACCTATGCGTGACATACCTGCTGGTACACCATTTCAGTCACTTCCAGGTAATTATTCCTGTGCTGTTTGTGGATCAGAAAAGGGCTTCTTCCAAGTTGTGGAAATGAGAGAATTAACTCAGTAGTTTCACCTCATCCTCAGAAATGTGGATGGCCCTCATGGCATCTGTTCTTTCTTGAATATCACCGCTTCCATTTTCAAGTCTTAGAACTCCCCTCGGACACACAGCAGAACAAACACCACATCCAACGCAAGAAGAACGTACTATGTCTTGCCCTTTTTGCGCATAGGATCTCACATCGATGCCCATTTCGCAATAAGTTGAACAGTTTCCACAAGAAATGCATTGACCACCATTGGTAGTAATTCTGAACTTAGATCTGAAACGCTGAATTAGACCTAAGTATCCAGCTAGTGGGCAGCCAAAGCGACACCAAACTCGATTACCCATTAGAGGGTAGAATCCAGTACCAACTATACCTGAAAAACCAGCTCCGATAAAGAAGCCATACCATGATTTCAAGCTAGAAGTATCTATAAATCCAATTTTATATGAGCCTGTAAAATAGGTGTACAAAACACCGATCGTCATCACCACAGCAGCAACAAGGACACCATGGATAATAAATCGTTCGTACTTCCAAGCCCTCATACTTTTATCAGAAAGCTGCCTAAATGGGTCTCCCAAGGTTTCAGCAAGTCCACCACAACCACAAACCCAACTACAGTACCATCTTTTTCCATAGAAAAAGGTGAAGAGCGGCACCCCGATCAAGAATAAGGCAATCCCCCAACCCAACATGAAAATCCCAATATTACCACTTTCAATCAATCCGTCGATTCTGTAGTCAAAAAAGAAGGAGTAGTCAAGAGGCCACATGTTCTTAAAATCCATGGACGGTTGGTTCAGTTTTGACATGATCTGTGGAATCAGGAAGGCGAAAGCAGTCTGAAAAAACATTACTGAGAGGGTTCTAACCCGCTGATATTTATTGTGTTGGTATTTAGAAAGCATTCTAATCCCCATGACCAGCATGATCACTGTGTACATGAGTCCGTAGAGGAACCAGCGGCTGGCATTACCTCCATTTAGCATATTGCTGATGGGGTCTACCATTGTCACCCAATTCGTAATGTACTCTGGCTTCCAGTAAAGTAAGATGTAGAATCCAACAAGGATTACTCCTGCAATCACACCAAGCCATCCAGTGTGTATCGGTGATGCCGAACGCTGTGGACTATGATCCTTGGAATTCTGCCGAAAGAAGACAAAATAACTGATGATAACAGCAATTACAGCTGTAACAATCGGCCAAAATAGATTTCCTTCACGGACAAATCCATAAACCATAATACCTAATATTGCGGTAAGCAAAATTCCATTTCTAAGGTTGAACTTCAATCCGCGAGTCAGCGGATCATGGTAAATACCGTTGTGCTTTATGCCAGGTAGCTGGATAAACTTTGGAAGAATAAAAAGTAAGCCTCCGATAATTGCTAGGCCAAAGGTCAAGAAAAAGAAGAGCCATGGATTGTCTTGCACGGGCCCCTTAGCGGTGCTAGAAACGGTCGATTCCACGTAGTTAGCAACCTCCCAGTCACCTATTTTGACGTCCCATTCCCCCTGCCCATCGGGTATTTCCGCACTACTTTGAGTCTCTTGTGCAGCATGGATTGCTCCCTTGAGCTTAGAGATAAACTGGATCGAGTTCATCTCCGTGTCGAGAAGGCCTGATTCTTCGGCCGCCTTGGTAATGGCCGCTTTATGCGCTTCAGTCTTACCTGGAATTTCAGAATTTGAAAGTTTGTTGCCTCCGATTCCTGGCATTCCCACGAATATGAGTAAGGCTATGACAAAAAGCACAAGACCTATGTTTTGAATATTCTTCATTTGTTTATTGGCTTATAAGAGCGTTAACTATGACTTTAGAAATGCGAGCACCTTATTCAATCCTCTTTTCTGTTTGAGTTGAAGATTCTTTCCAGAAATCTTGTTATATAATTCGACCACATCTTTTTCATATTCTTTATAGAACTCTGGATCGAAATTAGCTAGTCCAAGACTTTGCAAGACTGTCTCAATATGGGTCCTATCTCGCAGCCACTTTTCACATACCTCATGCCTGTATCTGACTCCAAAAAGGTTGAAGCCTTTAACAGCACCACTTGCACGATCATAGTTGATCCGAATGCTCTTTTCATTGTCTTCATGTTTCCAAAAAATGGTCTCTGTTTCTTCATCTCGACGGGCAGGCATATCTCCATAGACTTGGTATTCGATGTCAATGAACTTTGCGCTATTAAACCAGATTCCTGGATCATATTCTACAGCCTTTCCCGTAATATTATAGGCAACTGTTTCCCCCATCATTCTCCCTGTGTACCAGATGGCCTCAATATTTCGCCGACCTGGTCTGGGATCTCTAAGTTGGGCACAGTCCCCAATGGCATAAACTCCTTCCTGATTGGTCTGCAAGTGATTATCTACCATGATCCCTCTTCCGATCTCAAGACCCGATTCCTTAAGAAAGGTGATATTTGGACTAACTCCTGCAGTTAGTCCCACGTAACCACATGGAATCTCTTCCCCTGATTCCTTAACAACTACTGCGCAAGCCTTCCCACTTCCGTCATCCTTGATCTCTCCTAGATTCACTCCTAGACGAAGATCAATATGGTTCTTCCTAATGTGGTCAGAAACCATCTGCGACTCTTCGGCTGGAAGAACATTGCTCCAATAGCTATCTTCCCTGACCAGCATGGTCACTGGTATGTCTCGTGAATGAAACATTTCTGCCATTTCTATTCCGATTAGACCTCCACCCACTATTACTGCCTTCTTAAGACCCTTGGAATGTCTTTCCATATTCTCAAGATCTTGGAAGTGGTATAGACCGCCTACTCTCTCAAGGTCTTGGCCTGGCCAACCAAACATGTTAGACTTAGAACCAAGTGCTAGGACAAGTTTGTCATACGGGAGTGACTCTCCCGAATCGAGTTTGAGGGTTTTATCTGCGAATGAAATGCCTTCTACCCTTGCCCTCTTGAGTTGGATCTTGTTTTTGTCCCAAAACCAATCCTCATAGGGCTTAGTATCCTCGTAACGCATGTGTCCCATGTATATATACATCAGAGCAGTTCTTGAAAAGAAGTGATCGGTTTCTGATGAAATTATCGTAACCTCATGGTCCGAAAGTTTTCGAAGGAACCTAGCAGCTGTTGTGCCGCTGATTCCGTTTCCTACTATGAGTATTTTCATATTTTGAGTAGTGGCTTGGTAAATTTATGGTTTCATGAATATAAGGGATGTTCTCATAATTACTTAGCATTTCACTAACTACTGTCTATGCATCGACATAGTCGATAGATGATATAGAAATGTTATTCTTTTGTGAAATTTGATTTATAGGAATATACATATTAGATAATTATTTAATATATTTGTGACTAATTAGTATTTGGTTTAGTGTTTTTTTAAAGACAATTAACAAAACATTAATACTTGCTTAAGCTTTAAATTCATACATTTGAGATAACAACAATTGCCTATGCGTAATTTTTTACTATTGATTTTTTTCACGGCGGTTTATCACTTCAGTTTCGGACAGATTTCGTACTCTCCGAACCCAATTGAGGTGACAGCTAACAAGGCCACGGAGAACATCCAGACGGACTTCGAACTGAAGAACGAAGGATCTGATACCGTAAGACTTGCGTGGAAATTAGAAGTAGTTGAACAACCTAGCCCTTGGAATTACTATGTATGCGATACCGAAAATTGTTACAATTTCAATCAAGACATCAGCTCGGAACAACGTCCTAACATTATAGCTCCAGGCGAATCAATTATTGTTATGTTCCATACCTTGCCAGATGATTCTGAGGGGGCTGGATCCTACAATATTAATTTTTTCGACCTCGACCACCCAGATAGTTTAATGGTAGATGTACCCATCACAGTTAACACAATCACTTCTTCTAATACTAATTTAGAATTGAAGGGACTTTCTATTTTCCCTAACCCAACTTCTGAGTTCTTTAGAGTTAATACTGGAGACTTGATTACTCACATAGATATTGTTACAGTTGTAGGGAAGACCGTTTCATCTTTCAAAGCCAAGCAAGGAGGCTTCTACGACATCTCCAATCTTAACAGCGGAATTTACTATGTTAGACTACTAGATGATTCAGGTGAGTCTTTGAAGGTAATGAAGCTCAGAAAGACCAACTAGTCACTATTAAGCTTTTGTAGCAAAGCATCTATCAAGCAGGGTATTCAGCAAAATTTCGAGGTGTTTCAAATAGTCTGACGGTCACTTCATATTTTTCGCCTAGCTTCTCAGATAAAATACTCCAGATCACATAACAAAGGTTTTCACAGCTAGGAGGCAGATTCTTAAACTCCTCAGTATCTAAGTTGAGATTCTTATGATCGAAGCGGTCTTCGATCTCTTCCTTGATAAGATCCTTTAGATCCTTGAGATCGATCAAGTAGCCTGTCGTCGGATTCACTTCTCCTACTACCTTGACTTCCAATTCATAATTGTGACCATGGTAGTTTGGACTATTGCAAAGTCCAAAAACTTCGATATTCTTTTCGTCCGACCATGCAGGAACGTGCATTCGATGTGCGGCATTAAAATGGGCCTTTCTGAAGACGGCAATTCTCATTCTTACTTTCTTTACTGAGGCAAGTTAACCTAAAGATGCTGAGAATTGTTCATACACAAGAAACAAATGAAAAACTATCTAAGACATTCGAGCTTCCTTCTCTTGGCGCAAAATTAATATGGAGAGATTGGAAAAATGTCACTATCTTAAACCAAGACTTTTACTTTTATTAACTACTCAAACTCTGGCAATATGAAATATGGCCTCCTCCTTCTTGCATTCCTAGTTAGCCTTTCATGTACTAACAAAAGCCAAGCTCCTAGCACTGATAACACAGAAGAAACACAACTGTATCAGCCTGATTGGGGCTCCCTGTCTAATCACAATGAAGCACCAGATTGGTTTCAGAATGCCAAACTAGGAATCTACTTCCATTGGGGTGTATATTCTGTTCCAGCCTTTGGAAATGAATGGTATCCACGATGGATGCACTTTGAAGACCGTCCAGAGTATGAGCACCATATCAATAAGTACGGCCATCCTTCTGAATTTGGCTACCATGACTTCGTACCAATGTTCAAGGCTGAGAATTTTAATGCCGCAGAATGGGTCGACCTATTCCAAAAAGCCGGAGCTCGATTTGCAGGACCTGTAGCAGAGCACCATGATGGATTCTCAATGTGGGACAGCGACGTTACACCTTGGAATTCGATGGACATGGGTCCCAAAAAGGACATTACTGGTTTACTAGCAGAGGAATTGCGGAAGAAAGACATGAAACTTATTACCACCTTTCATCACGCCAAACATCTCCAGCGTCGAGAAGAAGAAGGGGAAGGCGGTCGCAAGAATTGGAATAGCCACTATCCGATTATCGAAGGAATGCCAACCTTGTCGAAGGAAGATAATTTAGACTACCTATATGGCAATATCCCTGAGGAAAAATGGCTGGAAGAAGTTTGGTTGGCCAAGGTCGAAGAGGTTACCGAGAAGTATCAACCCGATATTATATGGTTTGACTCGTGGTTGGATCAGATACCTGAAAGCTACAGACAAAGAATGGCAAGTGACTACCTTAATAAGGCAAAGGCCTGGGGCAAAGAAGTTGTAATTGTGCGAAAGCAAGACGACCTGCCATTAGAAATGAGTGTTGATGACCTAGAAAAATCAAGAAAGAACCGACTTGAAAAAAAGTCTTGGATGACAGATGAAACGTTAAGCACGGGAAGCTGGTGTTACACAGAAAATCTAAAAATTAAAGAAACAGCAGATGTTCTCCACGTGCTCATTGATATTACAAGTAAGAATGGCGTCTTGCTGTTAAACATATCACCTAAGGCAGATGGAAGTATTCCAAATGACCAAAAAGATGTACTACTTGAATTAGGCACTTGGCTAGATAAGTATGGAGCAGCCATCTATGACACTCGACCATGGTATACATTTGGAGAAGGGCCTACCAAGGAGCCTGAAGGCAATTTCAAAAACCACCGAGAATTCCTGAAAATTAAGTATTCTGAAAAGGATATTCGGTACACGACCAAGGGTGATAATATTTATGCCATCTTTCTTGGCAGACCGCAGGGCAAGGTTTTACTAGAATCATTCGCGAAGTCCAAGTTGCCATCAGCTAACAAAGTCAGTAAGGTCACTATACCTGGTCTGGCGGAGGAAGTTAAGTGGAAGCTGTTAGAGGAAGGACTTGAAATTGAAATTCCAAAAGAAGGTGGAGATGAAATGGCTCTAGTCCTAAAGATTACCCCTTAGGATGAGGTAGAATTGACTAAGCTCCAAGCTTTTTGATACCTCTGCTAGCAGGCCTTCTTATCTTGCGATTAAGAAAGTTTAATTTTTTACCTTAGAGCCTTAAGCTTTTAATCATGAGATTTTGCCTTCTATTTACCTTACTAACTAGTCTTTGCTTTTTAGCAAATGGACAACATAGTCACCAACACTTTAGCAAGCAAGACTCTCTGCGAGGTAGCATTACCCCAGAACGCGAATGGTGGGACTTGACTTACTACCACCTAGACTTAAAGGTGATGCCGTCAAGTCAAACTTTAGAAGGTTCCGTAGACATACAATATCGTGTACTCAATCCCAAACAAGTTTTGCAAGTGGACCTGCAAGCGCCCTTGCAGATCAGGCGTGTCATAGACGATCAGGGAAGAGAACTCAGTGTAAGGCAGGAAGGAAATGCACACTTTGTTACCCTAAAGAAAGCACAGGTGAAGAATGCAATCAATACGATTATTGTCGAATATGGGGGCACACCTACAGAGGCACCAAACCCACCGTGGGATGGTGGAATTACTTGGAGAAAAGACGACAATGGAAAGCCCTTCATTCATTCAACTTGTCAAGGCATCGGTGCAAGTATCTGGTGGCCATGTAAGGACCATATGTACGATGAAGTAGATAGCATGTTAATGAGTATTACAGTTCCGGAAGACCTTATGAATATTGGCAATGGACAATTGCGTGGAGTTGATGCTAATGAGGATGGAACAAAAACCTTTCATTGGTTCGTGGGTAGTCCTCTCAATAACTATGGAGTAAATATAAACGTGGGCGATTACGTCCACTTTGATGAAGTATATGAAGGGGAAAATGGATTGCTTCAAATGGACTACTATGTCCTGCCTTACAACTTAGAAAAGGCAAAGGTGCACTTCAAGGATGCAGTAAGAACCATGCAGGCTTTCGAACACTGGTTTGGTCCCTATCCATTTTATAAAGACGGATACAAGCTAGTAGAAGTTAGCTACCCTGGAATGGAGCACCAAAGTTCTGTTACCTATGGGAATGGCTATGAAAATGGCTACCTAGCTAGAGATTTTAGTGGAACTGGCCATGGTTTCAAATTTGACTTTATCATTATTCACGAATCGGGACACGAGTGGTTTGCCAATAATATCACCTACAAGGATGTTGCTGACATGTGGATCCATGAAAGTTTCACCAACTACTCTGAAAGCCTCTTCTTAGAATACCACTATGGCCAAAAGGTAGGTCAAGAATATGTGCGAGGAACGCGTAAGTTAATTCTAAATGACATTCCGATCATTGGCCAATATGACGTGAATAATAGAGGGTCCGGAGACATGTATGTAAAAGGAGGTAATATTTTGAACACCATTAGGACCATTGTTCGGGATAGTGAAAAATGGCGCGAAATCCTTAGAGGCCTTAACAAGGAATTCTATCATCAGACTGTGAGTACAAAACAAATAGAGGACTACATTAGCGCAAAAGCGGGAATAGATCTTGAAAAGGTATTCGACCAGTATCTACGTGATATCAGAGTGCCACAGCTTGAGTACTATTGGAATGGCCATGACTTTACTTTCAAGTGGGGAAGCACAGTTCCAGGATTTGACATGCCCTTGGACATCACATTTGGTGATAAGACCCAACGTATCTATCCAAAGACCGGGCAATGGAATGCAATCAAAACCGCTACCAAGGACTTTCAAGTTGACGAAAACTATTATATCGGACTAATGAAATCCTACTAGTTGAGATCGAATTAAGTTATGAAGTATTAGGGTTTTTGACTTTCAAGGCATCTTCTTATGATAATCACTAGATCAACATTTGCGCTAACATTCTCTCTCTTTTTGTTTGCCCTTTCGGTAAATGGCCAGAGTTCTGCAGAGATAAGCGCAAATGAGCTTATTGTTCCAGGACATGCACATAATGACTACCTAAGTAAGGACCCTCTCCATACGGCCTTAGGTCTTGGTTTCAAATCGATCGAAGTGGATGTACATCTGATCAAAGATGAATTATATGTTTCACACCTAAGACCTCTCCGCTTAGATGCAGAAAAGACATTGGAGGAAATGTATCTTAAACCCCTATCTAAGGCTAAATTTATCCAAGCTCCTTTGTTTTTAATGATCGACGTTAAGACTGAGGCTGAAATTACCTATCAAAAACTAGCTGAAGTCTTAGCAAATTACAATCTAGCAAATGTCAAATATGTCATTTCTGGAAATAGGGCCATTCAGCAAATAATGGATCATCCGAAAAACAATATGGTACTAGATGGCAGACCTAGCGACTTAGAGGATAGAGATATTGCAAGTTCTAAGATGCCAGTAGTAAGCGAGAATTACAAGAAATTTTTCTCTTCTAAGAAGACTAGCAAAATAAGTGCTGATGAGTTAGACAGGTTCAGTAAGTTTGTGCATCAAGCTCATAATAAAGATATGCTTGTTAGGCTATGGGCTTCACCTGACCGTCCTGAGATGTGGGATTTCTTAAAGTCGCTAGGTGTTGACCTAATTAATACAGATCGTCCCAAGGATCTATGTGAGCACCTCCAGAGATCTTGAACTTGGAAGGCATAGACTACCTTCTTCTTCGAACGATGGCAACATTGGCAATTGGAGTTTTCACAAAAGCCTCTTTTTCCATTGGATGAAAAAAATACAGCCTCTTGATGTTTTGGTCATAGGCAGAAATATGAGCTGCTATTCCTTTTTCATAGTAGACATATTGATCGGTTGCCGAACCCAATCTGGATTCAATAACTTCATCTTCCAGCCCTAGAACTTCCTGAAGATTTTTAAGTTCTGGTTCGTTAATTTGTACGCAATAAATTTTTTCATCTTCTAACCAGATCTGGACCCTGCTTTTTCGTGAGGACAGTCTCTTCATGAACACTCCACCCATTTTGTGGCTACTTGCTTCATCACCTTCATCAATATCAAATGCCTTGCGAGCATCGGTGATGGTGCATTCCTGGTTTAATCCTTTGAATTCTGCAAGGTTCAATTCAGATATAATCTCCAATTGGCCAGTGCAATCTGTATCAATTACCTTGGTCTCTTTTTTCATTTCACAATTTTCTAGTCCTAGAATCACGAGCAAATAAAGTAAATACTTCATCTTAGGAAACAGGAATTAATAATTTTTGATCTCTAGTAAGGGCTGAAAAATCGACCCAAGGGTTAGCGAATATTATGGAAAGAGGGCTCCTGTCATGCTGGGTTGCAATGTCTGTTAAGGTTTCCGCTTCCTCTACTGGCCCTCTCGAAGTTACAACATTGTGTTCTCGACATCCCGGCAAGGTAACACGAATCATCGGGCTAGGAATTTCATCAGTTCCATTCAGTCCTGGATTTGCATTCCTAATTTCTTGCTGGCTCAATCCGGAAGCAAATGCTAGCTGGGCAACTGTCGTAATCCCTTGAGGAATTAAAACCCCAGAACCCATCTCGCTAGGGTCCATGAATTGACCATCACTATCTAGACCAAGAAATTCGACATGGCCTTGAAAGTAAGCAGCTTTTACTGCATTTTCTCCAACAAGATTCTCAATGTTCTTGGCGTGTGCTAAGTATTGTGCATAAGAACCGGATGAATGGGTCCCTATCATAGCTGCACTTGTTGGTGGCGTATATATTCCTCCTTCTACCTTTGTAATCAAGCTAGCATTCGATGGGGCAGTGGGAAGAACGGCATTAAGCACTTTTTCTGTGAACAATTCACAAAATCCTTCGCCAATTATTCGACTATTAAAGTCGCCATCCTCTCTTGCATGATGAATATTACTGTGTTCTAATTGATGGATATATTCATGGACAAGGGTGTGAAAAGCTGCCCATTGTGTGGCCCTAGTTGCCTGTGACGGATCACTACCAGTCTGTGTATTGCTAAAGCTACTATCAAGAATAGTTGGCATCACAATTCCATCTGCCGAAATCGCAAATCCAAATGTATCATATAATTCAAGGTCAGCCTTATTTGCTGCTACAAAGGGTGTCAATATATGAGCTAAGAAGAAATTTCGTTGGTCACCATCTACATCTTGATTAAAGTGGTGAGCTGCTTGCACTGACTGGCAACCTGTATCTGTACTAGAGATCCATCCTGCTAAGTCTGCTGGATCGATGGCCGCCCCTGCAGTTGCTCTATCAGCAGGATCGTAAGCATCGTATAAGTTTTGATCGGCTCCAGAAGCTTTGAAAGTGAAGTTGGGTGTAGGACCGGCAGCTGCACTACTGTATGCACCAAACCTAGAATCTACTTCTCCCTTTGCAGCATTACCTGCACCTTCTAGATCGCTAATAGGGACCCTAGGGGCTGTCGCCGTAGCTCTAATTCCAGGCATGGCAGCCGTTAGATGGGCTTGCATCGCCGCTGTTAATTCATTGACTAATTCTTGTCTTTTCTTCAAGGCATCTGCAGACACATTGCCTGTACTGTCCTTGGCTCCATCCCAAGTATGTACAACAATAGGTGCCGCTGGTCCTCCGGTGGATGGAGGTGCTGGAACAGTTGTCCTACCAGGATCTAACTCACCACGTACTTGACCTTGCTTTTCTTCATCTGGAACCTCGGCTCCGTCATGTTGACCCACCATCTGCATGGGTTGTCCTGATAAGTCTACCTCCTTTTCGCCACCCTCCTCCTTCTTATCAGAAACCTTAAGTTGCATTGCTTTGGCGCCCATTGTGTCAGCTTCAGCTTCCAAGCTAGGGTCATCATTGATTACCTGCCCTCCTCTTTCTTGGGTAGCCTGCACTCGATTTGACTTCTGCTGGACCACATGCCAAGCCTCATGTGGCAAATGCTTTTCCTGCCCCGGAGCAAGGTGAATATCACTTCCTTGTGCATAAGCTTTGGCATTCATCTTGTCCGGCTCAGCTGAATTGCTATGAACTTTTACGTCATCCATATTGAACCCAGACATACTTTCTAGATTCTCCTTTAGCTGCGAAGGAAGGCCACTTCCACTTGCCGTAGCAGTAGGGGCAAATGCAGGAGGTTGGACCTGCGGTGCATCTTGGTCCTCAGTCTTAAATTGACTGGCAGGTCTTTCGATTTTGGTCTCTTTTGATTTCATAGGGTCAAAAATTCGTAAGAACTTCATACAAAGTTATAGAGTTTTGACATGCAATGCTGGAAAATCTTTTTTAGCCACCAAAGCTCCGACTTATTCTTAGTAATTCTATAAGAAACTTCCTAGAGTTCGTAGTCTTTTGATTTACTGACTACTCTTGGTCCATTTTGACCACACCCGTAGTTTCCAAGCTTCCCTCTATTAGCACCAATTTCTGCCCCGACATCTTATTTTTTTCCTTTAGTGTGACATGGTCTAAGACCACATTCTTACCGTTAAGGATGTGCAATCCATAAGGGGCGCCAGCTAGGTCATCCGCAGCAAAATCGAATTCAAGAACAGGCGGACTCAACTCATTTCCACGGAGAATTATGTCATGATCAAAGATCATTGCCTCCCTAATTCTGATGGTATCTACATTAGAATTTATTGTGATTTCGTCAAGGAATTCTGCACAAGCTAGGTTGTTAAAAAAAGAGCCCTCATTTCCTACAATTCCACTTTCAATAATTAACTCAATAGTGATAGTTGAATCACAGCCAGCCGCATTCGGAATGACATCTTCATATACTCCAGATTCGGTCCAAGTAAAATTACCGCTTGGAGAGGTATAGGACACGCATTCTGAAACTGAAATAAAAGAGCTGGTATGTGCAAATACCTTTATATTCTGACTACAGGTGATTGAGTTTCCGCATAAGTCTTCAATAATATATTCCCTAGTATACGTTTCTGGACAAGTAGAACCATCGCTTAGCTGAGCGAAAAGCGCAAAGCTATTCTCAACGAGGTTGCAGTTATCTTCTGCCGAACCGCCACTATTCAAGAATTCGACGTAGTCGCTGTAAGGTGGAATATCAGCAATATCTTCAACCTCATTTATATCTGGAGGGCACACCATTACTGGTATAACAACATCATCGACATTGATAATCATCTGGCATGTATAAGTGTCACCTCCTACCTCATCTATTGTATAGACTCTTACTATGCCTTCAGGACATATCGCTCCATTGCTGGATTCCGACAAAAGTGCAAAAGTGCTTTCTTGAAAATCACAGGTCAAATCAAGTACTCCACCTCCTGCGATAAAGTCCTGCACATTGTCGAAAGGTGCCACGTCAGAGCCCATGCAATAAGTCGTCTCCTCCGGTGGACAAGAAAATGTGCAAGATTGCCCTGAGAGGGAAATTTGCACAGTCAGAAACAGGATAGCAAATATCAATTTGTACATATGGAAGTCTTAAGTGTCGTCGTATAAGAATACGACACCTCAGAAGTATCAATCCCTCATATTTGTAGGTTGATTTGCCTCACTTTAACATATCAAGGATTAGTCAATGCGTACTCGATGAGCATAAAAAATAGAGAGAGAAATAGAAGTTGATAGTAATTCGTAGTGGCAAGAAATCCTTGCCTAAAACTTCATTTGTTTCATTTCGGGATTCTTTTCTTCAACCGAATCATTACCTAAGTCAACCTTAAATAGATCGGTCCAAAATGACTCTCTTACAATTAAGGTCAAGCCAAATTTCTGTAGATCGATGTTAGTTGATTCTTTGAAAAATGATGTCAAGTTGAGATAGCCTCCGACCCCAATTCCATAGAGTGAAAAACTGGCCTTCAGTCGGTGCTGCAATCTTTCGATATTAAAGTAGTCGGCCTTGTCTCTGAATCGATCTCTGATTTTGATCACTTCATTGTTTTCGACATACCTCCGACGAAATGAACCTACCTGGATAAAACTTGGGGTATAGAAAAAATCAAATTCTGCCACACCAACCTTCGACTCGAAACCTATCCAAGCCTCCCAGGCCCACTGTCGAATCTTGCTTTGGTGTGTAAATATAGACTGCTTGTATTCGTGATTTGGATCTGGATCCAGCATGTAGGTAGTTGTGTTTCCATCCGAATTGAAAACCCACTTATCATTGAGGTAGGTCTGGCTAAAGGTATATGCCGGAAATATGATTAGCTTATGATCTCCGTCATTCCACTTCTTCAAAGGGATCGGAAATCCAAGGGGGATCTCATAATTCCATGTACCATTGACCTCATCACTTTGTGCACCAATTAAGTTTCCAATATAGAGCTGGCCTTGCACTGCTTGGGCAAATGTAGCTATCACTAAGATGATTAAGATTCTAGACATTTCTCTCTTTATTATATTATGAAGATACGTACTTTTTTAAGATGACGCTTGCAATTCAAAAATTGTGATCTCCGGCCACATAAAAACTCTTCCAGGCCAACCAAGAAATCCAAAACCTCGATTCACATAAAGCTGGCGACCTTCTTCCATGTACAAGCCCATCCATCTTTTGTATCGATACTTTACAGGGCTCCACTTAAACCAACGTGTATTGACCCCAAATTGCATTGCATGGGTATGGCCACTTAGAGTCAAATCAATGAGGTGCTTTGTTTTGAGGACGACATGGTCCCAGTGAGATGGGTCATGAGACATTAGGATGGATGGTCGAGAGGTATCTATTCCCCGCATCGCTTGACCAAGATCTCCTGTCTTGGGAAATCCTCCAGTCCCCCAGTTCTCCACGCCTATAAGATTGATATGCTCTCCATCTTTCTCGATGGCTACATTTCTATTCCTGAGTAGGTCGAAGCCAATCAGTTCGTGCTTCTTATCGAATGCGGCCCAGTAATTCCCTCTTTCAGATGCTGGGACATTGGCCATGCCATAGTAATCGTGGTTTCCAAGGACTGAATACCTACCAAAGGGAGCCTTGATCTTTGAAAAGGTCTCGATGTAGGGATCGATTTCGTCTTTATGAAAATTGACCAAATCACCTGTAAATAGAAATAGGTCTGGCTCCTCATCATTGATCATCTTTACACCCTTTTCCACTTGCTTGACACTGTCAAAGGTTCCTGAATGAATGTCTGAAATCTGGGCAACCTTGAATCCCTCGAAAACCTTTGGCAGGTTATTGATCTTGAGCTTTACCTTGCTAACTGAATATCGATACTTACCCCAAATAATCCCATAAATCATAGAAAGAAAGATGAATCCTGAGAGGCCGAGAATAATATAATAAGGATAGACGCTAGACGTCTCTAAGATGCCCTTATTCCACATAAACAATGCCACCACAGCCTTCAGAATATAAGCAAGAGCTGACCCTATCGAGTATACTAAAAGACTCACAAAGAGTGAAAAAGAAAAACCAATTAGAAAATTTGCACCTGGACTACGTTGTATCCCTGAAAACTGATTTAATCCACGAAAAATCCCAAATATCCCTATGATGACAAAACTTCCGAATATTGACTTAACGGCCACATGTCCTTCAAAGAGATTACTTATGGACTGAAAAGCAATGTAGCAAAACACGAGGTAGAAAGAGGAAATAATAATAAAAGCTGGTATCCTATTCATGATTGGTAAATGTACATTATTTTCAAATCGAATGACACATCGCAAACCGATGCTTGAATAAAACCATGGTGCCTTAGAGAAGTTTCAATTTTAAGACCAATGATGAGCTTTAAACTACAAACTATCCTATATTTGCAGCTTCTTTTATAAAATAGAAATGCGATGGATTTTAAGAGTTTAATAGGTCACTGCAAAGAATACGGCTTTATTTTTCAATCAAGTGAGATATATGATGGATTGAGCGCTGTGTATGACTATGGCCCTTATGGTTCTGAGTTGAAAAATAACATCAAGGAATATTGGTGGAAGTCGATGGTACAAATGCACCAAAACATTGTAGGGATCGATGCTGCTATATTTATGCATCCTAAAACCTGGAAGGCCTCTGGCCACGTTGATGCATTTAATGACCCACTAATCGACAATAAAGACTCCAAAAAACGCTATAGAGCAGATGTTCTGATTGAAGAATACGCTGAGAAGATAGAAGCAAAAATCAATAAGGACGTTTCCAAGGCTAAAAAAAGGTTTGGAGAAGCCTTCGATGAGAAGCAGTTTCGAGAAACCAACGGGCGAATAATAGATCGTCAGGCTAAGATAGACGATGCCCTGGGTAGACTAGCAAGCGCCATGTCCCATGGTGATATGGCAAGTCTTAAGTCAATGATTGAGGAATTCGAAATTGCCTGCCCTGTGAGCGGTTCTAAAAATTGGACCGATGTAAGACAATTCAATTTGATGTTCAACACACAGTTAGGAAACATCGCTGGCGAGGAGGGCAAGCTCTACTTGAGACCTGAAACCGCTCAAGGAATCTTCGTGAATTTCCTAAATGTACAAAAGTCTACGCGCCAAAAAATTCCATTCGGTATTGCTCAAATTGGAAAGGCATTCAGAAATGAAATCGTTGCCCGCCAGTTCATTTTCAGAATGAGGGAATTCGAGCAGATGGAGATGCAGTTCTTTATTCAACCTGGTTCTGAAATGAAGTGGTATGATTACTGGAAGGAAACGAGATTGAAGTGGCATAAGGCACTAGGAACTTCAGATGACAAACTCAGGTTTCATGACCATGAGAATCTAGCACACTACGCAAATGCAGCGGTGGATATCCAATTCAATTTCCCATTTGGCTTTAGAGAATTGGAGGGAATTCACTCGCGTACAGATTTTGATCTAAGCCAACACCAGGAATTGTCAGGCAAAAAGTTACAATATTTTGATCCTGAATTGAACAAAAACTATGTGCCCTACGTGCTTGAAACTTCTATAGGTTGTGATCGGATGTTTCTTTCGCAAATCAGTAATGCACTACAAGAAGAAACTGTTCCTGATGCTGAAGGGAAGGACTCCAAAAGAATTGTCATGAAACTTCACCCAGCGCTAGCACCAGTGAAATGTGCAATCTTGCCCTTGCTGAAGAACAAGGAAGTCCTTACTAAGAAGGCGACTGAGGTATTCAAAAGTCTAAGGTATGAATTCAATTGTCAATATGATGAGAAGGATGCGATAGGCCGCAGATATAGGAGGCAAGATGCAATTGGTACACCTTATTGCATCACCATAGACTTTGATACCTTAGAAGATGATACTGTCACTATTAGAGATCGAGATACCTTAGAGCAAATTCGAGTGAAAATCGAAGATCTGAAATCTGTAGTGGGAGAAAAGGTGAGTATGAACAGATTGCTTGAAAAGCTCTAAAAGATGACCTCTAGCTCAAGCCTTGTGTAGGAGAATTTCATTTTGCCCCTTGAGAAGAGCTATATTTATAAAAATTTAGACATCCTGCACTTTGTAGGAATACAAATTTTCTAATCAGCGTAGATATAATGCTTGCTCTTGGCTTAATTCTTTTGTTTCTAGCCTACACTGTAGGGATTGCTGCCATCGTGATGGAGTTAATTTGTTACAAGAGAAAGATTGAATATATAGAAACAATCATCCTTTCATTCTGCTTTTTACTTCTAATATTTTCGATCAGCATCAGCACGATTGGAGAACTGATCAACAACAGGCAGGTCCTTGTCCCGCAGTCTATTCTACTACTTTCTGTTGTGGGGATTGCGCTGATGACTCCTTTGAATATATATGCAGAAAGGCAGCTTAAGCTTCCACTCTGGTTGCGCTACACACTTTATGCCGTGGCTGCCCTACTAGCCTTGCTATGTATGCTCAGGGGTTTCTTGAATCTAGGGAACTTTGCTGAATGGGTCGTATATGGATGCTTAGCTGTTTCTGTAATTTTCTCTATGTACAAGCTACGAACTTCAAAACCAAAAATACATATCGCACATCAAGATAAACTTGAAAGAACAATGGCGATTGCTATTGTCACCTTGCTCTTGAGTTCTACTGGAAGACTGAAATTCCAATCACCATTTCGGTCTTTTTCATCATCCTGGGAATAAGTAAGATCATCGACAATACCAAGAGACTCAGTCTCTTCTCTTCTTCTAATGAACGTACCATGATTCCAAGGAATCTCTCAGGCCTTACCCCAAGAGAACAAGAGGTTGCTAAATATCTCGTGGAGGGCGCGACTTATTCAAAAATTGCAGAAGACCTTTTCATCTCTATGCCTACTGTTAAGACCCATGTAAGCAATATTTACAAGAAAGTAGGTGTCAAGAATAAAATGGAGCTTTTCTACGCACTTACAAATTAAGTAGCTGATAATAAGTGATTTATGCAATATCATACTAAAGTATGAATTCCAATAATCGCACTAAATCATACTCTTTCTCGATTGCTATTGAAGTCCATTGACCCTTTATTTGCAGTATCAATCATTAAAAAATTTGAAACGCAATATTATGAAGTGTATTATCAAATGGAGCTTGTTTTGCGCCTTCGTTTTCATCCATTCTCCGTCCTTGTTAGGTCAATCCATGGACAAGGTTAGAAAACAGACTTGGCCCATTTCCATTTCAATATCGAATCAATCATGGGCTTTTCCGCTAAGCAATATTGGTCGATTAAGCCCATTTTATCCTGGGATCACAGTAGGAAGCTCTTACTACTACATTAAGAAAGAGAGAAGCCACTTATTTCAGACAGGCGAGGTGGGTGGGTTTATCAATCAAAACTCAGGTTCAGCCTTCTATCTTAATTCCAACCTTGTATATCGCTACAAGGCCCCATTTGGACTAGCGGGAGATCTTGGGCTTGGCCTTGGTTACTTCCATAGCTATCATCGAAGTAAGACCTTTCGCCAGCAAGAAGATGGTTCATTCGCAGAGGTTTCTGATTTAGGAGTACCAGCATCGTCAGCAAACATTCTACTTGGATTTGGATATGACCTATCTAGGATCTCAAATATCAAGGCACAACCCTTTATTCGCTACCAGTGGATTGCCAGCACAAGGTATTGGAGTGCAATTGGCATTCGACCAAGTGGCCTTTTGCATCTAGGAATTCAAGTAAATATTAAATAAAGTACGATGATTAAAAAAGCAATCGCCATAGCGGCACTCGCAACAACATTGATCTTGTCACAGGCCTGCAAGAAAGAAATCAATTTCGAAGTAGAAGAACGTATTTGCTCTCAGCAAGGCAGTATCAATCTAAAGCACAAGGAATTCCAAGACTTGCTAGATCACTATGCCCTAAGCGGAATTCCTGGCCTAAGTGTAGTGATTACTCAATCGGGCGAGGAAGATTGGGTGGGCTCAGCAGGTTTCGCCAGCATGGAGGACAATCGTAAGATGACTCCTTGCCACCTCCATCACACTGCAAGTCTTGCGAAATCTTTCATTGCCGTCTTAACGCTCCAACTCATTGAGGAAGGAAGCCTAAGCCTTGAAAGCAAGGTCTCGGACTTCTTGAGTAATGAGGTGAAATCCTATACCCCGAATATTGATGAATTAACCATTGAGCACTTACTACAACAGACCAGTGGAATTCCCGATGTATTTGGGATTGACTTTCTTTCTGAGCTTATGAATGATCCATCCGTTGTGTATACGCGAGAAGACTTACTTTCTTTTAATCAGGGTAGCAAGCCACTTGACCAGGCAGGGAATCAGCACTTCTACTCCGATCACAATTTTATTCTGCTTTCATTGATAATAGATCAAATAGAGGGTAGCCATATTGATGCACTTAGGAAGAGAATTTTTGAGCCGCTTGCCTTAGAAGACATCCACTACCACGATGATAAGTATCCCTTTCTGCAAGGCTTAAGTGCTACTTACTGGGACCAATATAATGACGGAAAATGGGAAAATATATCAGACCTACAGAACTTGTTGACTAGTTATATTCAAGGTTCAGATGGAATTATTTCATCTCCGATTTCCATGACGAAATTCTATGAGCGACTATTTGACGGGGAGCTGTTGAACTCATCTACCTTGGAGATGATCCAATCAAAGTGGGTTACTGAAACGGACGAAAACAGAATGAATACAAGCTATAGTCACGGTTTTATGGTCATAGAGGCAGAAGATGGTGATTGGATGGGACATGCTGGTTTGCAAATAGGTGCCTCGTCCTATGTTTTTCATAATCTAGATTCCAGACTTACTATTGGAGTTTTTACAAATGCCGGAACATTTACTTCCCAAGAAAAAAAGGCCTTGATTTATGGGGACCTATGGACAGATTTACGAGCCCTATTCGAATAGATGATATGATGAGGCAGGCACTAGGCTGATTGTAATCGCAGAGAATCCAAGTACTTTCTAACTTCCGAAAATGTAATGGTAGACGTTTCGAAGTGTTCTGAAGCAGATCTAGATTCGTCTTCGCTTGCACCTAAGTGATTAAGAATATTAAGAAGGTGCATCTTCATATGTCCTTTTTGTATTCCAGTTGTCACAAGAGATCTAACAGCAGCAAAATTTTGAGCAAGACCAGTTGCTGCGATAATTTGCATCAATTCTTCCGCTGATGGATTCCCAAGCATCTCCAAGGATCTCTTGGCAATAGGATGTAAGTTGGTAAGGCCACCAACGGTGCCTACTGCTAATGGCAGGTCGATCCAGAATCGAAAGACTCCATCCTTTACTTCACAAAATGAGAGGCTTCTGTATTTTCCATTCCTTGCAGCATAAGTGTGACCACAAGCTTCTATAGCTCTAAAGTCATTTCCTGTTGCAAGGACGATGGCATCTATACCATTGTAGATTCCCTTATTGTGAGTACATGCCCTATAGGGATCCACCCTAGCTATCTGGACAGCAGTACAAAATTTCTCAGCGAGCTCCTTAGCACTAACCTTACCATAAGTTCCCAAGTCCTCGATCGGACATGAAACCTCCGCCCTTACAAGACAATCAGGCGTATAATTGGAGAGAATAGCCATGATCTTGGCGTAGTCCTTTTCCTCCCCAACTAAGGTATCTTCCTGTAGTAGAAACTTGGCCAAGATCCCTGAAGCTTTCTCCAGGATTGTGTTGATGAAATTGGCACCCATCGAATCACACGTCTGAAATTCGATCAGCAGTTGTCTTACACTAGGTATCTCCGAGGAAAAATCTTTAAAACTCAAACCAACAATTCCCCCACCTCGCTTTTCCATATTAGAAGTAAGTTCCTTGGTATGCAATTGCAAAAACTGTAAAAACTTGTCTTGAAGAACTTCCAATTTTCCAAAATCTCCCTTCCACTTAAAATGAACTTGGCCAAGCTTTTTTGTACCTAGAACTCTCGTTTTAAACCCACCACGTGTCATCCAATATTTGGCGGCGGCAGATGCCGCAGCGACGACGGAGCTTTCCTCAATCACCATAGGAATGATGTACGCCTTCCCATTAATCATAAA
Source organism: uncultured Saprospiraceae bacterium (assembly GCA_964570435.1). Classification (GTDB taxonomy): domain Bacteria; phylum Bacteroidota; class Bacteroidia; order Chitinophagales; family Saprospiraceae; genus Portibacter. The sequence continues at coordinate 22,497 of CAZMYK010000001.1, forward strand.
GTTCGGGGCCACACCGAAGGGCATAGGAAAGTTGCACAATGTATTCTCACTAAAACCATCTAGGACCTTCTGTGTATCTTGATTACTATGCCAAAAAGACTTTAGTTCGCTATTAACAGCTTTTGGATCCTCGAAGAATGTTTCAGCAATCCAAGTTATCTTCTCGATCTTACTTAGTTTCGAAAAACCACTTATAGTTTTGGCACCCATCTATCTCTATTCTTTTATCCGTAAATATGCCTCTGCAAGGCGGTATCCAGAAATCTGTGCTTCCGCATATGCTTGGACTTGCTCATAATCCTCCTTAGCATATCTCAGAAATGCGGATGCCTGTCCATATATGGCAGCTACATTCAGCCTGCTGACATGGTAGTAGCCATCTAGGAAGTCTTTGACTCCCCCTGAAACTATTACTTGCTTACACAGACACTTATCTCCTAGTTCTGAAATAACCCTATTAGAAATCCCTACCATTTCATCTGCGCTGTGTCCTAGGTTGGCAATCTTCTTGTAGTTCTCTTGAACCATTCTTGAAGCCCGGTTCATTTCCAATTTTGCAAAATTAGTCCCCCCATTTGCAGCAAAGTCAATCGCTTCCAAGGGTAGTGAAAATAAGGCTTTTAAGCTTTCATAGCCCATTCCTTGCCCCACTTCTTTTACAATCAATTTCATATCTAGTTTGTCCAGCAATGTCTTGATAACATCTATGGGTGCCGTCTCAATATGATCGCCTTCAGGTTGCAGCCATTCCTGTAGTGGATTCACATGAATAATTAGTCCATCCGCTTCTAAAGAGTTAACCAACTCTTTTACCTTGCTGAGTTGACCAGCTTCTATCAATTCTTCTAATTGCGCAGTACCAAGGTTGGCATAAAGGGGTTGCTCATTGATGTACTTTCGAACATTGAAATCGTCATAAGTTTCCTTGCTTGAAAGCAAGCCACGACATGAGCCTAGGCCCATTCCGAAACCGTACTCACCGCAAACCTTGGCCAGGTTTTTATTGATCTTTCCAGCGTACTCAGTTCCACCAGTCATTGAAGAAATCCACAAGGGAATTGTAAACTGCTTGTCTAAAAATGTAATACTTTTCCCATTTCCACTCCTAGGATGTGCGCTAAGTAGGGGTTCGTAGTAAAATCTGGAGTCAATATTTTGATGAGTCAGTTGTGCCTCAAAGGCCATCTGAATGTGGTCAGACTTTCTAGACTTCGCCGTTGGATCCTTAGAATCACTTAAAACGGTAGAATTATTTTGATCTGATGACATACACTGATATTAATTGCGCCTTAGCGACTTTTTTAGATCAATTCGGAAACAAAAATAATTTAAAAAAGTTCTTTTTCGTTACTTACTTGAAAATGCCCATTAAAATCACTGCTTCATCCTATAACAACTAAATTTTAATTAATGAAGGTTACCGCAGTAATTTTAGCAATTTTCACACTTTCTACTTTTGCATTTGGACAAGATGCTCAACCCCAAGCATACGAACATTTCAACAAGGCTATTGAAAAGTTCAAGGCCAAGGACTATCGAGGGGCAATAGCTTACTACACCAAGGCCATTCAAGTGAATCCGGAATATACGAAGGCATTCTACAATCGTGGAAATGCGAAGTTAAATGTCAAGGACTACGGTGGTGCAGTTGACGACTTTAATCAAGTGGCTAAGCTAGATCCATCATTTAAAAAAGCCTACCTATACAAGGGATATGCATTGATGAAGCTAAATAGATTGGAGGCCAGTGTACCAGCATTCACAAAGGCCATTAAACTGGATCCAGAGTATGCTCGTGCGTACACCAATCGAGGGACCGTCTTTATGAAGCTTGGCAACTACGACGCTGCCGTCAAGGACCTGACAGAGTCCATTCTCATCGATCCGAATCAATATACGTCTGCCTACAACCTAGGTATCTGTAATGCGAAAATCGGCCAACATTTCGAGGCCGTAAATGCATATACAACAGCATTGGATATCAGACCTGGTGAGGCCAAAGCACTGTTCAACAGAGGTAAATCTTATCTTCAGATAGAAAAATACAATGAAGCCTACACAGACTTCAATCTTTCTCTCAAGTACGACCCAGATAATGACTACGCCCACTACTACAAGGGCTATTGTAAGATGCTTGATGAGGACATGAATGGTGCGATCAGAGACTTTTCGAACGCCTTGGATCTAAATCCTAACCTGAGTAGCGCAAGACATAACAGAGCCGTTGCACTCTTCGAACAAGGTAGTTTTGAAGAAGCAATTGAAGACTACAATGAACTTATTAAGGCCAGCCCGGACAAGGGTGAGCTTTACGTAAATCGAGGTATTTCATTTATCAAGCTTGAGAAGAAAAAGGCCGCATATCGAGATTTTACTCGTGCGATCAAGATTAATCCAAAGTCTGAAATTGCTTACTATAATCGAGCTAGCGTCAATATTCAGATGAAAAATAGCAAGGAAGCATGCAAGGATATGAAGGCAGCGGCCAAGCTAGGTTACACCAAGGCATTTGCTGCGGCGGACGACATCTGCGGTTCATTGTAGGAAGACCAGTCATATTTCCGAGTTCATATTTAGTATTTTAGTTCAGTAATTGTGCTGATGCACTAAAAAAGTGGTGCTTTCTGATCACTCTTTGGCATCTTTGTGTTACAATAAAGTTAAATACTCGCATGTTCTTATGAGGAGAAACTTTTCCTTGTGAGAGACTTGTTATATTTGTGCCACCAAAAGCTTTAAAATACTAGAAATGAGCAAGCTAAGTCTACTAATTGTGTTTTCCCTTTCAATCACATTGGCTTTTGGCCAGGGTATCGAGTTTTTTGAGGGCGAATACAAGGATGCCTTTCAAGCAGCCAACGAGAAAGACCAATTGGTCTTTGTTGATGCCTACGCCGTTTGGTGTGGACCATGTAAGCGCATGTCAAAGCAAGTATTTCCCAAAGCTGATGCTGGAACCTTTTTCAATAAGAATTTCGTGAATATGAAGATTGATATGGAGAAAGGTCAAGGCTTAGAGTTTGGGAAGCTATATCCTGTTTCAGCCTATCCCACCTTCTTCTTCATTAACGGTGATGGCAAGGTTGTGCATAAGTTTAAGGGTGGACGTGATGTCAAGGGCTTGATTGCTGAGGGAAGAAAGGCCCTAGACAAGTTTGATAATTCGGCAAAGTATGCCAAACTATATGAAAACGGAAATAGAGAATATGAGACGGTCTACCGCTACGTGAAAGCCCTGAATAAGTCTGGACGATCCAGCCTGAAAGTAGCCAATGACTATCTGAGAAGTATAGATGACATTAAGTCCGAAGACAATATTAGATTCTTATTCGAAGCCACAACAGAATCCGATTCGAAGATTTTTGATCAACTTGTAGAAAATAAAAAGACTGCCTTGAAATTTTTCAGCAGAGAAGAATTCAATGAGAAGATCTTCCAAGCTGCCTGGAGTACATTTGAAAAATCTATGGAGTATGATGTTCCATCTCTTGCTGATGACGCAGGCCTAGCCGTTAAGAAAAATGCGAAGGAAGAGTACAAGAGATTCCTACTAGAATCGGATATGTATAAAGCGAATCGAATCAACGATGCAGAGGCATTTGTTAAGTCAGCATCAAAGTATCATAGACAAGTCATACAAGATGAAGAAAGACAAGAAGTGAGTTTGGTCCACAAGCTTCTTAAGGCCTATTCGAATCATCCAAAAGCCCTAAATCTAGCATCAGACATTGCTGTTAACGTAGCAATTAATAATACAACAACAAACAATTGCCTACTGGCCTGTCAGACTTACATCAAAATGCAAGAATGGGTCGAGGCCAAAAAATGGGCTGAGGCTGCTGATCTCGCTGCTGGTGAAGATCGGGAAGCAAAGTACCGCGCTATGCAGCAGCTTAAATTTCTCGAGTCCAAGTAGAAATTCGATGACCAAAGTTTTCATAATAACCCTACTCTTCCTTAGCATGTTCTCGCATGCTCAGACTGGAATTGTATTTTATGAAGGCAACTTTGAAACTGCCCTAGATAGGGCAAAAAAAGAGGGGAAGGACATATTTTTGGATTCCTATGCTCCATGGTGCAAGCCGTGTAAGAAAATGGATCGAATATTCGCTAGCAAAAAGGTAGGAGCCATCTACAATAAGAACTTCATCAATGTGAAGGTAAATGTAGACCGCGTTAAGGGTAAAGAAGTTGCGGAGCAATACGGCATCGTGTTTCTTCCAACTATGCTCATAATTGATCAAAATGGCTATGTAAAGACAAGAATAGATGGCCTAATGTCTGAACAGCAGATCATACAGGTGGGAGAATCCATGGCCGATGGTGGCTCTCTACCGATAGCTGAAAGCATTCCACAGGAAGAAATCGTTGAGACTGTTGCAGATGGAGCAGAAATAGAGGAAGGTGATGATGATGAAAAAATTCTCTTTGTTCTAAACGACCCAAGTGCAAAGAATAATCCTGAATATCTTTACTATGAAGCCCTATTTCGTCTAGAACAGATGGATGGTTCTCACGACTCGATAGCAGAAAGGTATTTGGGAACACAAGAGGATTGGTCTAGCGAAAAGAATCTCCAATTTATTGTTGATTTCATGGACGATACGGACTCAAAACTGTTTTCCTACTTTACAGAAAATCCCCTAGCCTTCCAGAATCTAATGGGTGCAGATAAGTATAGAAACACTCTAGATATCCTTATTCATAACTGTCTCTATAGACAAATCCCTAGACCTACGGAAGAGAAAGTTCTCTTCCTATATAGTTTACTCTACCCTAGAAAAGCAGAAAAATATACACACCAATATCTCCTGCAGCGGTACGAAGAAGAGGAAAGATTTCTAGACTATGTCAGAATCGGTGAATCCTACCTCGAATCGCTGATCCAAGCAGATGCAGAAGTGCTATATAAAGTAGGAAAATATAAGGGCCTAGAAGCCAATCAAAAAGTACTTAAGGAATGTGTTTTCAGAGTCGAGGAATCAATTAGGTTGAGTGAGCATCCCAACTTTGATCAATTTCTGACTCTTGCTAAACTTTCACTTAGGCAAGGCAAGGAGCGAAAGGCTATGGAATACGCCACACAAGCTAAGACTGCATGCTTAGGTGATACTGCCGCTCAGCGAGAGGTGGATCAATTTATTGCCCAATTGGACAAGTCCTAAAAAAAGGTCCTGCTCCCATTTTCGACTTACTAAATTCTCCGCTTTTAAGCCAACTAGGACGCGGATTGTGAAGGCTTAGAATTTTGCTGCCCTTGCAATAAATCTAAGACCTATAATATAAAGGCTGAAATTCCTAGAAGCGACAATTTCTGCTCATTACAAAATACTTGGCTGAAGGTGTTGCTGATCTTCGCACCCCCATTTGAATGCTAACAAAGTACTAATTTTCAAACGCTATAAGCCCCAAAAATAGACCCTTCTTGAGCCACATCTACAAGAAAGGTCATACCAAAATGGTTAGAGTTTCCTTAGGTCCTTAATCAAGGACCAACTCTATAGGTTTTTCACAGCTTATAAGTTCTAGATTTTCAAGTTCTTGGTATATCAGCTCCGCATTTTCTTCCTCCATTTCACACATGGGGCTACGAAAATGTAGATCGATCATTCCCATCTTGGCTAGGGCAGTTTTGACAGGTATAGGATTGCTTTCCACAAAATTAAGGTTCATGAGGTCTAGGTACTTGTAGTGAAGACTCCTTGCAATTTCTATTTCACCCTCTAGGGCGGACTTAATCATTTGAGAAAAGACCTTAGGAATCTGGTTAGCAACAACTGAGATGCATCCAGCGCCACCTAGCAATACTGTAGATAGGGCAAGGCTATCATCTCCACTGTAGATTGCAAAATCTTGCGGACAACAATGAATCAGACTCATTATCCTGTCCATATCTCCGCTAGCTTCCTTAATTCCAACGATATTCTCAATTTCTCTTGCTAGCTCTACAACCAATTCAAGTTCCATATTAGAACCCGTCCTGCCTGGTACGTTGTACATGATGATCGGTACCTTCGTAGAATCAGAAATAGCCCTAAAATAAGTATTCATCCCCCTTCTTGTAGGCTTGCTGTAGCACGGACTAACGACTAGCAAACCGTCTACACCATTGTATTCCGCAATCTGTGATTTGATAATGGCTTGCTCAGTATTGTTAGAGCCGGTACCAGCAAAGACAGGTATTCTACCTGCTACCTCTTCGACGACAAACTTAGTCAGGGTATCAAATTCTTCCAGAGAAATGCACGGTGATTCT
>CAZMYK010000002.1:0-26903 GCA_964570435.1 uncultured Saprospiraceae bacterium
GCAGACGACAATTATAAAAGCCATTAGTATCGAAGGAAATAAGCGGACACGCGACAAGGTAATTCTAAGAGAGCTCAGCATTTCTGTAGGCAGTGAATTAGAAGATGGAAGTGACCTAGCTGAAATAGAAGAATTCAACAAGAAACGTCTACTAAGCATTGGCTTGTTTAATGATGCTAGCGTCGAAATTATTGGCGCTGAAGTAAAGATTTGGGTAAACGAAAATTGGTACATTTTTCCTAATCCTCTTTTCGAACTGGCAGATAGAAATTTCAACTTCTGGTGGTACGATCAGATGAGGGACTTGAGTCGAGTTAACTACGGACTTCGGGCAGAACATGTGAATCTTACTGGAAATAGAGACAAAATGGTGCTCACTTTTCAGCTGGGGTATACTCGAAAACTTGAATTAAACTATAGATTTCCTTTCCTAGATCGAGAAGGACGTTGGAGTTCCTCGATCAATGCTTTCTATGCAGATGTTAGGGAACTAGCATACAGGACTGTTGGGAATAAACCTCAATTTGGGACCTTTAATGACGAAGTGGTCCGCAGCAGGTTTAGGCTAGGCGGCGATATTGGCTACCGACCTAATCTCTTCGTTACGCATGGATTTAGACTCGAGTACCATGACAACAATATCAGCTCCCATGTTGCTAATGAACTTAACCCGGACTACTTTTTAGATAGCAAAACAAGAAATCAGTTCTTCTTCTTTAACTATACCTTCTTTTTTGATCGTAGAGAATTCAAGATCTTTCCGGAAGCGGGGGATTTTGCGCATTTGAACTTGAAGAAAGAAGGACTCTACGTCTTTGATGATTTTAATAACCTCTCCTTGTCCTTGGAGTATGAACAGTACTTTAATAGGAAGTCAAAGTTGATTTTCAATTACAAGGTGAAGGGTAAATTTAACTTGATCAGAAACAAATTAGCTTACGCGAATAACACTGGGCTTGGTTATGGGGATGATGCCCTTCGAGGATATGAGCGCTACGTCGTAGATGGGAGTGATTATTTCTATGCTAAGACAGGCCTGCACTATAAGATGTACGAAAGGACCTTTGATCTTAGCAGTTTTCTGAAGCTTTCCCAATTCAATAAGATTGATCTAAAGCTATACCTTGGTGCAGAGGCTGATACAGGCTACGTGAATGAGAGGCACTACATAGAGACAAATACATTTAACAATCGGTGGTTACTAGGTTATGGACCTACTTTCAGTGTAATGCTCCTGAATACCTACCTATTCCAGGTCGACTATAGTTGGAACCACACATGGGAACAAGGTATTTTCTTTAATAATCGGATTTCTTTCTGATAGGTAAGGGAAAAGCAAGGAGGAATTTTCATACGCCGGTGACTTAAGAATGACAACGAAGTAATTCGCTCTGTCACCTTTACTGTGCTGCAGTTAGCGGATTAGAATTTCTTGAATCCCATCAAATAAGGTTTTCAGGCCAACTGTATAGTGTGATTCACCTTCGTAGTCCTTGAACTTCACAATTTGTGTGCTATCAGATTTTAGCTCCTTTATGAATGAAAGAAAATATTCTACATTTTCTGGATAGTAAGCTAGATCGAATTCAGCTACAGAAATATATATTTCTTGGAAATCATACTTTTGTTTTCCGCTTTTTGATTCTGTGTCCAATTTTTCAAGTACAAAATAATTATCCCACAGTAAGCTAGGACTAGCTAAAATGTAATTTTGAAAGGCATCAGATTCATGTATTAAAAACCCCAAGGCTCCTAGGCCACCAATCGAATGGCCGAAAATTGTGCAGTTAATAAATTGATCTTTGAGCTGCGAGGTAATATCAAGCAATAGTTCTTTTTCAATAAAATTTTGAAAACTGCCAAATTCTCCTGACGAATTAAATAAGGCGATTTCGCTACTATCACTACTTTCATAGGGCTCTGAATTTGTAGGAGTATAATACTTCCACCTACTTTCTATCGTACTGGGCAGCCCAATGAGTATTGTAGGTTGAATTTTATCATTTCCTACATACAAGGTTAATATGTCCTTTGCAAAACCGAAATATTCATCGCCATCAAGTAATATCAAGACATTTAGTGAATCTGAGTTTTGAACATCCCCAGTTTGAAATCTCAAAACCTCAACACTATCTTGCAAGTGCACAGAATAAATCATCTCATTTTCCGACTGACTAAAGGCAAGGCTAATGAAAGCTAATTGAAGTGAAAGTAAAAGTATTAGGCGCTTCATTTTAGTTCTTTTTTGCTTTGAAGTGTGCTTCACTAAGCAAGTACAATGACTTCTAACTAGCAAATTATCACCAATAAATTTTGGCGAGGTAGTCAAATCTACTGATCTGGCTTAACTGCTTACAATATACCTAATCTACCTTAGTCCAATAAAACGTCCTTGATAACAAATACAAACTCCCTACTACTTTCAGTTTATCTGCCGATTCTAAACTAAGTTTCCCATCAATTTCCATTTGCCTCCTTGGGCTATAGATCTTACCCTCCCAAGTGTCTTTCTTTTTGTTGTATTTCAGTCTTTTTAAGACGATCTGGTCGATGAAGGCAGCTTCATCAGAAGCGATTATCTTACCAGAATAGTAATTGCCTTCGTCCTTATAGATCATAATCAAGGAATTGTCTAGAGCTTCCGCTAGCCAAGTTCCTTTGATTTGTTCCTGTCCTGCTAAATTCTTAGGTAGGGTAAGTATCACTACCGCAAAAAGTATGATTCCTAGAGACTTCATATTGATTTTTTATATTTTTTGTCTAAGTCTATAATTTTACCATCAGCCAACTCGATCGTCCGATCGCTAGCGGCTGCAAAGTCATTATCATGCGTGACTGCGATGATTGTCTGTCCAAAGTCATCTGTTAGTTGCTTAAAGACATCAAATACGATTTGAGTATTTTTTCTATCCAGGTTACCTGTAGGTTCATCTCCCATGATGATTGCTGGGTCATTAATAAGGGCCCTTGCAATAGAAACCCTCTGTTGTTGTCCTCCACTAAGTTTAGAAGCTTGTTTAAGTGCCTGATCCTTGAGTCCCAATATTTCTAATTTTTTATAGGCCTTGTGCTCTATTTCCTGGTAACTCAAGTTACCCAATTTTAGAGCAGGGAGCATTACATTCTTCAAGCAAGTAAACTCAGGAAGCAGGTAATGAAACTGGAAGACAAATCCGATATTCTGATTTCGAAGACTTGAAGATTGGTCGCTTGTTCTCCCCGTCACATCGTCACCAAGTATCGACAGATTGCCATCAAAACTAGTATCCATGGTACTTAGTATGTAAAGCAATGTTGATTTGCCAGATCCACTCTTTCCGACAAGGGTGAGGAACTCACCTTTCTTGACATCAAATGAAATATCATCTAATACTCTGAATTTTACGGGTTTATGAAAGTACTTTCCTACTTTTTCTGTTTGAAGAACTATCTCTGGATAGTTATTTACTAATGTGTTCATATTTTATTTTCTAAAGATGTCCACTGGGTCTACTGTTGAAGCACTCCTTGACGGAAAGTAGCCAGCTAAAAAGGTCATTATTACACCTAAGAAGAAACTCTTCATGTATAGGGTTAGTTCGAATGTGATCGGGAAATAGCCAACGGGCCCTCCCATATATACTTTGGATAGGCCAAAGATCAGGATTGAGCCTAGGCCCAAGCCTATAATTGTCCCTATCACGCCCATGATTAAGGCTTCTAGAATAAAAATTATGATTACATCTTTACTAGAGAAGCCTGTTGCTTTGAGAATTGCAATGTCATCGGTTTTCTGTGAAATTGTGGAGCTTAGGATGTTAAAAATAATAAAGCCTGTTAGCAGAAGTACAGACATAGACATGGATCCCATCATGGTGTCTCTTGTCTTATTAGTACTCACAATATCTTCATTTGAGGTTTTCCAATCTTCTATCGAGTAGTCAGTGACTTGACTCAGAAGGTCTCTAAATAGAGCGGTTTCTTCAGCATCCGTTGTATTGGCGTAGATCGTATTTACATATGAAGGTCCTTCTTTGATAAATTGCTGTGCTGTTGATACATTAACATATGAGCGTGTCTCGTCGATGGCCTTGTTTCCGAACTCTATAATTCCCACAATGCGAAGCGTCTTAACTACGCCTTGCGAAGATGACATGGTTACATTGTCGTTGAGATTGAGATTAAGTTTCTTAGCGATCCCGCTACCTATAATAACACCATTCAAGTTAGATTGAAGATCTCGGAGGTTTCCCGCTACCATATTATCTTCCGTTTGGAACATGTTATTGTACTCATTCATATTTACACCTATGCCCGCCCCCTTGACTTCGGTTGATCCTCTATTGTAGAATACCGAGTAATCGATTTGCGCAATGGCATCAGTGATATAAGGTTCATTCTTAACAGAAGCCAATAATTCATCGGGATTAATCAATCTCTTAGAAGAAGACGTGATCTGAGGATTCACGATCACATTGTAGTCTTTGCTATTTAGTCTATCAATTGGCTGACTTAGTAAGTCATCTTTATAAATCTTGATATGGGCACTACTTTGGAAAATGCTATCTAATGAAAACTTAGTAAATCCAGCATCTAGTGAATTCATAAAGAGGAAAATAGCAACTCCTAAAGCGACCCCAAGCGAAGCAACTAAGGTTTGTTTTATTCCCTTAGTGATATGGGTCGTAGCGATATCAAAGTTGACAGGTAGTTTCATGTGCCGTTATTTAGATGGTTTGATATTATCAGTTACTAGGGTTACATGTTCATCTATACCGTCAACTACTTGCACCCATTCACTGCTGACAAACTTTGTCTCTACCTTTGTTTTTTCTTCTAGTCCTTTTACCTGCACATATCCGCCGAAGTCGATGTAATTTCTTGGAATCAGTAAGACATTTTCGGAATCTCCAATATGGATGTTCGACTGTAATTGAGTATTTAGAATTTTGAAATCTAAGTCTTCAGTAAAGTAGAGTTTGCACAGGAAGGATTGTGTTGCGTCATCAAATGATGGCAGTATTTCTTTTACAATACCTTCGTAGCTTTTCTCTTTGTTGATATTTAGCTGGATAGATGCTTCCTGGCCTTCTTTAATTTTGGCGATATTGCTTTCATCTAGGTTAACCAAGGCATAGATCAAGTCTGGGTTGGCAATTTCCGCTATGACCTCTCCTTGCCTTACATACTCACCCAAGGACTTGTATCTCTTGTACACTTTTCCACTTTGCAGGGCGATGATTTTTGACTTGCTTGCTGCAGATGCATAGAGCCTTTTGGTGGTTTGATTGGTGACAATGACTTGATTGGCGTCATTCTGAATTTTATGATAACTATCTTTTGCGGTATCTACATTCTTCTTACTTGTCTCATATTGTAGGACAGCATTTTCGTATTCTACTTTGGCAATGCTATTCTTTTTCCAAAGCCTTTCATATCGCTCTGCCAAAACTTTATCTTGCTCCATTCTTTCTTTAGCGATATCAATATTGGTTTGGGCTTGCATGAGCAAGGGGGCAGTGAGAGACGCATTGCTCTCAGCGATGGTAAGTTGGTCGCTAGCACCTCTAAGGTTGATCTTGCCGTCATCATCCTGGATTTCTACTAAGCTGCTCCCTTTTTCTACTAGATCGCCTTCGTCAAAGTCTAACTTAGTGATGTAGCCATTAGATTGCGCTATGAGGGTGTATTCCTCTTCCGCGGCAAGAGTGCCAGAGGCAAAGACAGTCTCACTTACTTCCTTTCTAAGTGGTTTTGTTTCTTGAGTTTCCTTACCACATGACGCTAGGGTCAGGAGCAAGATGCTAAACAGGTAGACGTATTTTAAATTCTGATTTTTCATTTTAATTTATCTTATTGTTGACATTAATTTTTGCATTAACTAGATCTAGGTTGGATACAGCTGTGATCAGATTATGCTCAGCAGCAAATACCGCATTGAGACTTTGGATGGTCACATCTAGACCCACTATTCCCTCGTCATAGAGGTTCAGGTTCTTAGCATAAGTATCCCTTTGTATTTTCAGAATCTCTTCGTTCGATCTTATTTGAGATTGCGCTTGTAGAAATTCTGATTCATATTTCTTCACCTGAAGGATTGACTTATTCCTTTCCTTGGTTGTATTGTTTGCCGCTATTTCGTAGTCAAATTGGGCATTGTACTTGTTAGCTACTTGCTGTGAGTTTGGGATGGGTATGTTGAGTTTCAGCCCTACGTAGTTGCTATTTATCCAATTACCAGATACAGGCTGAAATTCTGTATTGTATAGATTCCAAGAGTTAGAGAACTGAAAGGAGACCGTGGGCAGGAAGGATTGCTTGGCAGCTTTAAGTGACTGCATGGCATACTTTTCCCGTAGCACCGAGTTTTCTATTCCTAGTTTATTTAAGTGTACCGGTGGCATAAATCCTGCTATGGAAGAACCTTCGCTTTCTCTTATTTCGATACCTACTTCTTCTGGAATATCGGCTAGTGTTTTTAAGCTTAGGTAGTATTGTTCTTCTAGAAATTGCTGTTGGCGGTAAGTCTCTTCGAGTTGTAAATGGTTGATTTTTGTGTCATTTACATCTTGTTGTTTGACAAGTCCTTCTCGGTATTTGTGCTCAACTATGGTCAACAAGGAATCAGAACTTCTGATGTTTTGCGCAGTATTTTTGATCTGTTTTTGGATATTGACAATGTTGTAGTAGTTAGCTACAAGATTATCTTGATACTGCTTTACACCAATGAGGTTGTTAGATTTCGTCAGTTCAATATTGAGATTTGCTAACTTGACGTTGTTGTATCCGTTGGGGTTGTAGAGCTTGATGTCTAGATAGTTATTGAGGCCAGTATTGTATTGAACCCCAGTTTGCACTTCCTTGAAGGTACCTGGAGTGCCTCCAAATATTTCACTAGGGAAGAGGTTGACACCTAACTTCGTATTGTCTACAAACTGAGCTGAAAGGAGGCTGCCGGTGACGTCTATGGTGCTGATAAGCGCTGCCAATCTCGATTTCTGGGCTTGCGTGAATTTAATCTGATTGTTCTCAAGGTCGAGACTGTTGTCCATTGCAAAGCTAATGAGCTCATCTACCGAGGTAAAAACTTGTGAACCAGGGATAGGTGAATCTTGGACTTGACTATGGCCTCGACTTGCAAAGAGCAGGAGAATAAATATTAGTGACTTGTATCGCATTGTACTTTTCCTTTTTAATTGATAAGTCAAATTTGCAATGCGAAGCAGCTTATTTCAAGGAATAAATAGGTGAAGTGGACAAATTAAGGGTGGAATGGACAGAATAGCCTATCAGTTCTGAGCCACCCACTCCAAAAAGCTAGTGATCTTTAATTTTCCTACGATAATGTCTTCAGGAAAGTTTACGGTCAAGGACACTTTTAGCTTTCGTTTGAAGTAGTGAGAGGCTTCTTTGATGGCTTTTCTACTTATTAAATGTTGCCGACTAGTTCTAAAAAATCCACTAGAAAACTGATTTTCTAGGTCGTTGAGTTTTTGACTAAGGGCAAGTCTTTCTTCCTTGAAAGTATATGCAAATACCGTATCATGCTGAATATAAAACAAGGCAATGTCACCGACGGAAAGAGGTTTAATTTTATCCCCCTTTCTAATCAAAATGGTCTTAGGTGCGGGGGCTAATTGCTGGCTCAATAAGCTTAGCAATTTACTTTGTTCACTAATTTTTTCTTCTGGACGGCCCTTTAGCAGGGAATACTTATCCAAGGCAAGTTGTACAGATTCCTTACTAAAGGGTTTTAAGATATAGTCTATTCCCAAGGTCTTGAAGGCCTTAAGTGCATATTCGTCATAGGCTGTGCAGTAGATGATGGGCGCTCTTACCTCGACCGCTTCGTAAATAGAGAAGCTTAGGCCATCTCCTAGCTGGATGTCTGAGAATATAAGATCTACAGCAGGTGGTGCCTCAAAGAATTGAATTCCATCCTCGACATTGGACAAGATGCTGACTACTTCTATAGTAGAATCAATACTAAGAAGGGTTCTTTCTAGATCTTTGGCCGTGTAGTGTTCATCTTCGACAATTACCACTTTCATATTTCTAAGATTGGTATGCTAACTTTAAATAGATCATCCGTTTTCTGAATTACAATATTTTTTTGTCCAAAGAGATGGTACCTTTTCTTTAGATTATTTAGACCGCTGCCTTCTCTTTCTGTTAATTTCAAAGAGGTAATATTGTTCGTGACTGTTATCTTGTCTGTGCCACTGATTAACGAGATGTGCATCGGATTCTTCTGAGTGAAGTAGTTATGCTTAAAGGCATTTTCTACCAAGGTCTGGATAGCTAGCACGGGAACCTTCAGTTCATGTACTGACTCGTCTATTTGGATGCTGGAAGTAAAGCTGTCACCAAATCTAATTTTTTGAAGTTGGATATAGTCTTTCACAAACTTCAATTCGGACTCAACAGTGACTAGATCGCTGTTGTGAGAATCAACGGAATACCTGAGAAAATCAGATAATTGTACAGCATATTTTTCAGCAACTTCTTTGTCCTCATGTATTAATGACTTAAGGATACTTAAGGCATTAAAAAGGAAATGTGGTTGAAGTTGTTGTGTTAGTGTCTGTTTCTGTGCTTTGAGATTTTCTAGGGCCAATACATTCGCTCTATCATCAGCCTTTTTTCTGGCTTCTTGCTGAATGACAGAATTAATAATGATGAGTACAATAGTATTAAGCGCGAGCACCGTAATCAAAGGAAATAGCATGTAATCCACAACATCATCCCTCACTATCTTTCGATCTATCCCAAGGGTTACTTTTACAATATTAGAAGCGTAGGCAAAAAAGTAACTCAGCCCATAGATTAGCCACTTTGACTTAAATTTAGACTTAAAAAATAAGTAACTGTTAAACAGCCAGTACATCACCATACTTAGTAGGGCAGAGAGAAAAACGAAAAGCGCCTGGTCTATGGAAAGAATATTGAAAATATAGAAGGGACTAGCACCATAGAGCGCCAGAAGGGGTGAACTTATTGTCGCATAATTGATAATCTTACTAGTCACATTTTTGTTCATTTATAAATAGGCTTCTAATATATTTAAGTTACCAGTTTTTGCACAATATGAATACTACGACGTCACTTTTTGTAAGCGATTGCTTGTCGTTTTAGATTTGAGACAAGTCGATGGTTTTTTTGGATACGGCCATCCCCCTTCCCCCTGCCATCACACTAACAATTTCATCATTGACTATTTCTAATTCAGTGAGAATTAAGCTTATAGAAGGCGCTTCCATAAATTTTCCTTGCTGAATCATAAATTTACGTTTCTTCATCAAAAGTTTATCATACAAATAACAAGCCAGAGGTCCAGCAGCCATACCTGTCGCAGCTTCTTCTATAATCCCGTACCTTGGTGCAAACATTCTCGTACTTGCATCTCGATTCTCATCTTCAACATCCAAGGTGAATACATAATAGCCGATTAAGTCATATTTTTCACTCATTTCGTTGATTATATTAAAGTCGGGTTGAATATTTTTAAGGACTTTTGTATTAGCTACTGCGATGGTAAGAAAGGAATTTCCTGTGTTCACTATTGACAGAGGTGCATCTTCCATGAGGTCTCCTTCATCTAGTGAAAGAGAAGCGAGGATTTGTTCTTTTTCACTAGCCAAGTCAGTGTAGGATGGCGCTTTCTGTTCCATAAATGCAAGACTATCCGAGACACGCACCCTTCTATTACCGTCTATCGTCTCCTTAGATGTTTGTGGGTGAGGTATCTTCCCCAATTGGTTTAAGTAGGAAAAGGTAGCAATAGTTGCATGTCCACAATGAGCAATTTGCTTTTTAGGGGTGAAAAAGTCCAGTTTGAAATCGGCACTGCTTGATTTAGATACGAATGCGGTTTCTGAAAGACCAACGGCCTTAGCAATTTTTAATTTTTGTAGCGAAGAAAGATGGTCTGCATTTAAGACTACACCTGCAGGATTACCTCCTGCATTGTTATCTACGAAGGCATTCAAGATTTCAACTTCAACTGTTTGAATGTGGTCCATTTCTATGGAATTAGATGGCGAAAATTGATATTGTCGTTAGAGGGACGCAAGAAGTCCAAAAAAGACGCAAAAAATTTCAATCATCTAAGTTATGTTCAATAACCTTCCCATTGTAGTCCGTCTCAATGTTCTCGCAATCGATAACGAGGTCCTTCAGTTTTTCTTTTGCTCGTTGAACTCTAGACTTGGTGCCAGAATAAGATAGACCTAGATAGTCGGCTAATTCGGTTTGTTTTAGGTTTTTGAAGGTTGTTAGAACCATTGCTTCCTGGTACTTATCTGGCAAGTCCTCAATCTTGCTATTAATACACTTACTTAAGTTTTGGTAAGAAACTTCTTCTTCGATTGGGAGTTCTATTTTTTCAATGGGTAGAATATTTCTTTGATTGCGAAAGTAGTCGTTGATGTTATTTCTAGTAATTTGGTAGATCCAGGAAGTCAACTTGGATGGATCTTTAAGTTTATGAATGTTAAGATGGGCCTTCAAAAATGTTTCTTGCAGGATGTCCTTGGAGGTTTCTTCATCTTTTACCTTGCCAATGATGAAAGAAGAGAGTTCTTGGCTGAGGTCATTCCAGATGATTTGTATTTCTGATCGCATGATTTCTCGCTTAGATTCTTAGTTGGAGGCCGTGCTATTTTTTTTGTAAGACCTTAGGACTTAAGAGACTTTTGTTGTACTAGGCTAATACATGTTCTTAAGTTTTGTTCATTTTATCATATAAAATGCATCCAATAGTTCTGACTCATAGTTGCAAATCATTGAATTGTAGCCAATTATTGTATTCTTTGTTTACTTGTCGAAGCGGAAGCTAGAAGAACCCTACTTATTCAATTTCATATTTTGCCTTAATGTCATTTCGAGTTTCTTCATCAGCTAAGTCAAATCCAAATCCACTTTGGCTTCCAAATATTTGGTAGCCATACTTCAACCCATGATATCTGTCAATTAACATTTTTAAAGGTCCTACAGAGATTTCTCCTTTTCTTACTGATTCTTGAATTACAGGTAAATATTTCTCCATCATCTGAATATTCGAATGCTGGATTACAGCCCACATGGTAGATTCGAACTTAGGACCCACTAAGCTTTTTCCTATATAGCTATTATGTATGCTAAACAATGAATCGATGAGGTGTTGATTACGTTCATCCAAGGGTTTTTGTTGCTCAATCCAATCCTCTTCTTCAGTAGCTCTGTGTTTTGTATCATTGATATTTATATCATTGACTAAGGAGACAAGATTTATGTCTAAACTATGTTCCTTGCAATAGTCGCTAAGAGAAAACTTCTTCTCACCTGCATCACTTGCCTTACACTTTTTTAGATCTGCTTCATACTTATCTCTAATGATATCATATTTCTTGTTTTGATTGACCTTCCTTTCTAAGCCTATAAAGTAATCACAACTACTTTCCGCTGTTCTAAATTTTTCGTAAGCCATTGAGACGTTTTCTTGGCCTTCGTCTAAAGTTATGAATGCTGATAGAACGTTAAAGTAGTCGGCAAGGTTAAAATTCTCTGGCTTATTCTTTGTACCTGAAGCCACTTCGCCCAAAATCATCTTCGCATAAGTAAAATTCTCATTACTTACACCTGCATTTTGGCTAGGCAAGTAAGACAGAACTTGACTCTCAAACTTTTCAAATGAAAATGCAAAGTTGCTTTGTGCATGACTAGTCGATATTGTGATGATGGCCAAGAGCGTGATCATTTTCTTATTCATTGAGACCTTTTTGAATAAGAACGGAATCTTTCGGCAATGTGTCGCATCGTATAGTAAAATTGCGGATCTTTGAGCTCTGGATGGCCGAGTAGAATTTCCAAAATCAGTCCACTTCTCCAAAAATTTTTGCAAGCCCGCTTGGTCCAGCTGGTTTAAGGTCTGAGAAAATCCATCTTAGTCCGCGAGTATAACCCTCGGCACATACTCCGGTGTGGCGTTCACCTTCAACAACATGATTTAATAGGGCTAGGTTCTTATACTTATTTTCTTGAATTTGCTCTTGCAATTTAAAAATAGGATCACGGAAAGGTGCATATTCTTCACCTCCTGCAGAAAGAAAGAGCCTAACAGGTAATTCTTTGCTCAACTTTGCATATTCATCATTCCTATTTAGAAGATAATCCTCATTATTCCAAACTACAGCTGGACTTATGGCGATGTGTCTTTTGAACAAGTTTGGCTTTTCATACATAGCAAATAGTGAAAATAAGCCACCTGCAGATGTGCCCCCAAGTGCTCGGTGATCGACGTCCGCCCTATAATTTGTCTCGATGTAAGGAATAACTACATCTTCGAGAAATTTTAGAAATTTTGGCCCATCGCCGGTATTAGGACCCACACTTTCGGAAAGAGTAGGACTTAGATCTAGTAACCTTAGGCTATCATAGTTAGTATTTTGACCAGGATAGGAAAGACCTACCATGATCATTTCGGGTATGACATTATCAAACCGTAAGAGGCCATAGATGGCATGCAGTAAGGGGGTGTGCCAATAGGCATCCAAAAAATAGAAAACCGGATATTTTTTGTCAGGTGAATCATAATAACTGGCTGGTAAACAGATAATCAGCTCATGATCTCTAGTCGTCGATTCATTTTCTATTGGTATAAGTTGGGTGTTTTGCAGAACGAATTTTGATTGAGATTGAAGGGAATGTTGAAAAAACAAGACAAATACTAGAGTTGCCAATTTGAAGGTTGTGTTTATATTTTTTTGTACAAATTTCATTACACTTGTTTTACAAATAATTGTGGCGAGAGTCTAGACCCAAAATTTCTAAGTGCTGAGGCTTAACTGCTCTTTGAAAAATCACGAGAGCTGATTCAGCCTATTCATTTTCTCGATTAGATCTCCTGTGATGGCAACAACAGAAGGTTTAGGTATGTTGTCGTCATCGAAGGGCCAGTGGCTTGTTGGCTTGCTTAAGTCAGTAGTCTGTTCACCTGGGTGCTGGACGCTCAAAAACAAAGTTTTCCCATCTGGCGAAAACCATGGCCCTGTTAATTCTGCATCTCTTGGAGCACTTGCCACTCGAACTACTTTTCCAGCATCTTGACCATGCCGAGGAATCACGAATAGACTGTTATTTTTAAAAGGCATGTAGGGCCCATCGGCCTTGTTCATTGCGCTTCCAGAAATATCTGTAGTGATCCATAGGTTGCCGGAAAGATCGAAGGCTAAGTTATCTGGACATGAAAAGCCACTTTCCTCTCCTCCTGCGATATAGGTGGAGGATTTGAATGTTAGCGAATCAAAGGCACCATCCGTTTCTTCAATCTTTAAAATAGAACCGTGGTAGTCTCCCTTTCCCTTGTTATTTGTAAGCGATACAAGAATGTGTCCTGTAATAGGGTCTATTTCAATGTCTTCAGGTCTATTTAACTCGCTTGCTCCTAGCAACTTTGAGGCCTCCCTTGCTCTAATTAAAACCTCTGTTTGGTCCTTGAATTTTTGATTTAGGACAGCTTGATTTTCCCAATCTAGGGCAAGCCATCTACCATTTATCGTATCGGCAACATATAGCGTACCATCCTTTAAGGAGTTAGGTTTGGAAGAAATGAATTTATACAGATGCTCATCGTTTTTATCATCCCCACTATATGCAACTACACGCCCATCATCTAATTGATACATGGTACAACACTCATGTGAAAATCGTCCTAGGGCAACGTGTTTTTGAGCAACTCCATCTTTCGGATTTATTTCGACCACCCAACCATAGTGTTCTGGGGGGTGGTCATAGATTTTTTCCCAGCCAGAGTACCCACTTGGAATCTTAGTGGCGACGTTATTTTCATCATATACAGTCTCTCCGTAGAAGCCGTCATAGTTCTCCTCACAAGTCACAAAAGTATTCCATGGAGTAATTCCCCCCGAGCAATTGGCTAGTGTCCCAATCGCTGTTGATGTTCCTTTGATCTCTTGATCCCAATTTAGCTTAATAGCAGTCTTAGCGGTAATTCTTCTGTTACGCGGGTCATTGTGGACGACATTCCATTTTCCATTTTCTTGGCGAATTCTCACAATACTTCCTCCAACATTGTACATTTCTGTATCGACCTGTTCCTTCGTTTTAGATTTTTCACTGGTTTTGTAGTCATAGTCTGAAACAAAAAGAGGGTTGACATACTCGTGATTCACCCAAAGCAAACCATCGTTAGGGTTTTCTTCATCAAGAGGAATAAAACAAGTAAAATCGCAATTGAATCCAAATGTATCTAGATCACTGATTTTGTCATTCCATCTGACAATGGTGTGGTAATCAAGACCTCTTGTAAGGATCAAGTCATCCTTGTCACTAGCAATTAAGTTCTCTAAGGGGAGTGTCTTTAACTTGTTAAGTAATTCAGGGCTTAACTCCTTTGCTGAAGTGAGCGTGGCGGTACTTCCGCAGCTGTTCAGAAAAGGAGGAATGAGGACTCCTAAACTCGCTGCTCCTAAGAAGGAAAGAAACTCTTTTCGGCTATAGGTGTTTTTCTTATGATTTTCCATTGGCTATATTTCCTTTATACACTTTGATGATTTAGCGAAGGTATGAATCATATATGAAATGGATGTGAACATAATGCAACTAGGATGTTAATAAATTGCTAGCCTGGTATGGACAGATTCTAATCTGACCATCTAATCAATTCTGTAGTTCTCTATAAGAGTATGAACTGCTGAGCAAAGCCAAGTAGTCTTTTACAAATGTAGTCCTGGTGATCCCTTTGTGGAGACAAATTCTCAATATTTTTGCATTGCAAGCAACCTTTTATAAATTCCATAGTCCTTAGTGGTATATCGATTAACTAAAAAAAAAGAAATCATATGAAATTTTCAGCTCTGACCTTGATGTTTTGTTTACTAGCCATTGGCAGTTTTGCCCAAACGAATAATAACTATATCCGATTATCCGAAAAGATCACAACTGAAAGCAAAGACTTTACTGGATTTGATCAAATTGATGTGAGCGAGGATTTTGTCGTTTATATCAAAGTGTCTGACGAGGAAGAAAAAATAGAAATTGAAGCCAATCAAAATTTACACGACCTAATTCAAGTCGAAAAAGATGGATCAACTCTCAGAATAAATACAAAATCCTATAGTACAAGTGGGAGTAACGTAAAAGAGCACTTGGTTGCCTATCTGACTGTGAAGGACTTGACCAAGATTGAAGGAGAAGAAGATGTTGTATTTATCTTAAAAGACAAACTAGCCACAGACAATTTGATCATCAACTTGGATGAAGACTGCACTTTGGAAGGACATATTGAAGTCCAAAACCTAGAAGTGGTCTTAGATGAAGATTCAGTTCTTGAGATTGAAGGGAGTGCTCAAACAATGAAGGTTGAAAGCAATGAAGACAGTTCATTTAAAGGTCTTGACTTTGTAGTGGAAGATCTGGAGATTGACCTATTTGAAGGAAGCACTGCAAAATTGACAGTAAATGGTGATATCGACTTGCGAGCTAGGGAAGATAGTGCCTTTAAATATCGAGGAAGTGGGACCTTTGTTCGAAAAAAGGTGGACGAAGACTCAGAAGTTAAATCTTGGTAAAAAGATATTGAACTGAACATAAGCGTTCAATACTATAATATAAGTGGTCTTAGCTAATGGCTAAGACCATTTTTATGCTGTCTTTCTTGTGGCGAACTCAGACATCCATTTTTGTTAATTTAAATTCGCAAGCCTTACTCAAGTAAGTTAAAGGCAAGAATATTTCTGGTGCCTTTTAGTTTCTCGTGTGACCACTTATCAAGCCGAAAGAACGGTTTTCTTAGAGCGTTTCTAAGCCCTAGGTCACCAATTGGGCAAAGGACTCAACAGCGTTCAAATCAATTATTTCGGGGATAGGCGACTAAAAAGCACTCAAGTAGTCTTTGAAACTCCCAACATCAAACAACTCAAACATAATTATTGAAAATGATCAACATTTATAAAAACATGAATAAGCACCTAGCTTTCTTACTTTATCTATCTTTTTTAAGTCTTGTAAGTGCACAGGCCCAGGAACCTCAGTCACTTTCGAGTTACAATTCAACAATTGATTCACTGCTAGAGTATAGTTTCGAAAAGGGAATTTTTAATGGCAATGCATTGGTGACAAGAAATGATTCACTTGTATACCAAAAATCCTTTGGTTACACAGATGCCTCGGGCCAAACTGAGTTAACAAAGGAGTCTATATTTAGCCCGGGCTCAATTGCAAAAGAGTTTGTCGCTGTTTCGATTATGATATTGGCAGAGAAGGGCGACTTGCAAATAGATGATAAACTTTCTGAATTTGGTTTGGGGCTACCAGCGTGGTCTGAAAAAGTCACCATCAAGCACCTGATCAATTTTGTCAGCGGGATTCCTAGAATCGACTATGAAAATGTACATAATGAAAAAGATCTACTGAGGGACTTGCAAGGTCTGCCAAGTCTAGTCTATGAGCCAGGTACAGATTTTCTTTATAATAACAACAGTATTTTTCTTCAAAAGAAAATTATCGAAAGTGTATCTGGAAGTTCATTTCAAGAATTTGTAACGAAAAATATCATCATCCCATTAAGGATGGAAAATGCAGTTTTTGATGCAGGTTTTGACTATCCCAATAGGACTAGGAGTTTTGATGTGCATAAGGAGGAAGCTGCTGAAACCCCCACAAGCAAAGGATGGCTGTGGGTCTCGATCGATGATCTGAATAAATGGATTACTGGCTTACATAATGAGAAAGTGATTTCTAAAGGATCCCTAGAGTTATTGCTCAGGAATCAATTTTTTGAGGAACGAAGATGCGTTCTAGGTTCATCTGATGATCTGTTCACAATGCATCAGCACGGTGGCCAATACTACCAATTTGAAGCGGCTTTTATCAGTGAATTCGAGAATGATCTCAACATTATTTTGATGTCGAACAATAAAAACCAAACATTTGAAATCATTGAATCTGTCTACAATATCATGAAGGACAAGGACTTTACCTTGCCCCAAAAGTCGATATATCGAGAAGTGAGAAATAAGTGCGAAGAGAACATAGAGGAAGGGATTAAATACTATTTTGCGTTGAAAGAAAGTGACTATAACACCTACAATTTTGAAAACCCTGGCGAACTAAATAGCCTAGGGTATAATCTTTTGGCACTTAAAAAGATTGAGGATGGCATTCTGGTATTCAAGTTAGCGGTTTCAGAGTTTCCTGACAATGCTAACTTGTATGATAGTCTAGGAGAAGCCTACTACACGAATAAGCAATATGACTTGTCCTTAGAAAACTACAAAAAGTCACTAGAAATGAACCCTGGAAATGCGAATGCTGAGAAGATGATTCTGAAGATTGGAGACATGTAGAATGGGTACATCGAAGCCTCTAGTTCAGGGATATTCGGAATAACTATAAACAATAGTAAATACCTTATTATCAGTTGGTTAAAAGCTATTTAGTAGTAGGGTGAAGTCCTGTTTATTACTTAGATTCCAGAAAAAGGAGGTATCTAAAAGCATAGCAACAAAATTTGCTAATTTCAAGCGACCCAAATTCATTCTACCAGAAAATGGAACGAATGTCAATTTATGAATCTCAATGAAACAAATCTGGTGAGATTTTCCCTTAAAGGGAGCAACTAGAGGAGATGAGAAACATAAGGTGCTTACTTCTACTTCTGAATATCCCTAATTCATGGCAGGACTTTCGCAAAGAAGGCGGGGCTTACCTAATCAGTGGCTTCCAAGCCTATGGTTTATTTTCGTTTCTTCAATTCTTCCAACCTTTCTTTCGTCCCGCTTACTCCTCCCAGTTCTAATGATCTGGCGTAATGTTCGATAGCCTTACCAGTTTCCGAAACACTTCGGTAGTATTCGGCCATTGAATCATAGGCATTAGCACTATTGGGATAAAGCTTAAGGTTCAAATTGAAAAAAGGAAAAGCTCTTCCGTAGTCTTTTTGATCTAGGTACATATAAGCTAGTCTATTGACTTCATATTCCCTTGGATAAGAGGGATGCCCCATCTCATCTGAAATTCCTTCATGGTGAGACATAATAAGTTGCACTAACTCGTCACCCGTCAGAGTAGGTTCAGCAGCAAAAAACTCACTCCAATGTTTAAATTCAAACCAGGAAAAAAGAAATCGAAAGGCATGGTGTTCAGCTATTGTGGGAACGCTCCCATGAGACTCATCGTCATAGTACTTCCACTTCGTTACTAGGTCTTTGTTTGATTCTGCTAGCTCTGAAAACTCTACAATCGCCCGTAAGTGAAGTGACCTTGTGCTAGTGTCTTCCAGAGCGGTTTGATAATCCATTTCACCATTTAATGTATTGGCAGCCGCGATGTAGAGTGACTTATTTTCAAATTTGCTGTCCTTGATTGTTTCTCTTGCTTGGTCCAAAGGCTTTTGATTGCCCATTGAAAGACTGGGGTCAATGGCCAAGTAATTATCGAAAAGATGCGAGTGATTCAGCAAGGTGTTGACCACAAACAATCCCCCCAAGGAGTGACCAAAAAGGGTGCGATAATCAATGGTGGGATATTTCTGGTCGACATAAGGGATGAGCTCACTTTCTATAAATTTGAGAAATTGATCAGCTCCACCAGATGGGTCATTGCTGTCGCCAATGTGGGAGGTTGTTAAGTCTCTATACCTATTGGTATTGGGAATGCCAACAATGATCATTTCAGGTATTAGAGTTGCATTCACATTGGACTTCATAATTCCAACTACAGCTTCGAAGTTAAATTCGCCATCTAGGAGAACTAGTACTGGGAATTTTCTGCCGTCAAGACTAGACCTTGGAACGTGCATCCAAATTTCCCTTTCCTCATTAAGAGCCTTAGAATACAACGTGTCTCTAAGGCCTATTGAAATCCTCTCTGCACTTTGATTCTCCTTGTAGGGATCCTCTTGCGAACAGGATGTAAGTGGAAGGCTAATGATGGCTAGCCAGTAGATTAATTGCTTCATACATTTGGGTGTCTAATGCTCACCTTGTGTTTTTAGTGCTTTCAATTTGGAACATTTGGGAGTCTCTTAAAGTATCCTTGGTGTACTTCTTTTCACTATAGATCTGCGATCGCTTCCACGATTAATTCTCTAAAAATGTCAAAGCCCTTGTAAACTATCTCGCCTTCGAATCCTTTGGGAATGGCATAAAAGTCTCCAGTGTAGTAGACTTCACTTGTCCCGTCCTTATTACTTACTTCGACCATACCATTCAAGATGTAGCACATCCGATCTCTGGCACTTCCGCTCATTTTACTACTTGAGTTCTTTGTCTTTGATGAAATGGAAATAAGCAACTCAGCACCCTCGAAAAGTATACCATTGTTGGCTTCCTTCATGCCAGATAAATAGGATTGATCTAGTCGTAGAGGTTGATATGCATTAACATCTTTTTGCACGCCACGTTTTCTCGTGTATAAGGCAAGTTCTAAAAAATCTCCAGACGTCCCCTGGGTCGTCCAGCGGCCTGTGAAACCCTTCGGAACAACAAAAAAGTCACCCTTATTGAAGGTCTGTTCTTCACCATCGATGGACTTTAGAACTGCCTGCCCATTGAGGAGGTAGACAAACTCATCTATGGAGTAATTCTTCCAGTCTTGGAATGCCGTGCTACTTGAAGTCACACTAATTCCTATATCTGCTCCTGAAAAGACGCTCTTCGTGAAGAGCTCTCGTTTGGGATCAGCCCAACTTGGTGATATTTTTTCTAGACCTATACCTGATAGGATTTTCCTGTCTAACAATTTTGTTGAGCTTGCCTCTTGTGCTAAGCAGGATACGGAAACAACGGCCAAGACGAATGCAGATACTACAGTATTCATACGTTGATAATTTTGTAATCGAATAGGTAGACAAAGGTGAGTATTGATTCTCTTTTTTCTAGGGAGCGATTAGGACAAATTACTCCCGTTTTGTGTTTCGGCACTAGTTTCGAGGAAAGATTTCGGGGTTTGCCCTGTCTGCTGCTTGAAAACTTTGAAAAATGTTGTCTTGGAGCTAAATCCAGCTTCCAGTCCTATTGCTTCAATCGTCAACATATTTTCGGATGATAACAACTTTTTCACCTCTGCAATTCTATAGGTATTGACGAACCTAGAAAAGTTAATTCCTAGGTTTTCATTTAGGATTTGGGAGAGCTTATTTGGATGTACATTAATGAGATGGGCTAGGTCATCAATTTTAAGATTCTTCCTCTTAAATAATTCTTGCGTCTGCATCAACTCATTGACCTCGAAAAGCAACTTTTCCGCTGTTTCTTTCTGAATTTTCTTCTTATGATATTTTTTGTGAGTCTTTTGTGACTTGCGGCTTGCCTGATAGTAGTAGATGAAGCACGAAGTATAAAGTACAGTGGAGTATAGAATGGGTCCTAGAATGTAAGTGGTGTATAGTGAAATCATAAAGCACAAGCACAGGACAGAGAAGGCCGTTAAAACTAAAAGCTTAGATTGGAAATTTTCATTGCGATCTTTCTTTGGCAAGGAATACATTTCGAACCAGGCTGCAATTAAATAGAAAGTAAGAAAGCCATGGAAGATGTAGCGAATGGTCTTATCCCACAATTGAAAGTGGGCTGCGAACGGAACACTAAATCCGAATATTATTAGTGCCGCGAGCGCTAGTAGGAGGTGTAGTCTGTCCCTGAATTGAACGGCCTTGTCTGCTGTTTTGACGTAGATGTATAAGCAGGTTCCTGAAAGCAAATTAGCACATAATCCTATTTGAATAAGAGAAGGAAGTACTTGGCGGAAAAAGTAGATACAAGCGATCCCAGTTCTAACGCTTACGAATATCAGAAAGAGACCAAGGATGAATTTCGCATCCGAGGGCTTATTCTTACCTAGTAAGTAGGCAGCAATCAAAAAGGTATTAAAAACGCCGATTGCACTAAAGAAAAATAATAATTCACTGTACATTTTCTTGTTCTTTGAAAATCAACGCGTTTGCGGTAAATACAACTATTTATTGTTAGAGAATAGCGGTTGGCTGTTTTGCGAATTAAGGCTTTGAACAAATTACTTATATTTTTTAAAATCCTGCATTCGATTGTCTTAGAATGCGATTAATACTTCAGTGAAAATCAAAAGTAGAGGTAAAAAGATTAAAAGTGAATTAACCGTATGACCTTTGAATTTCCAGCCATTTGACCAAAGCAGTGCTATTGAAGTTAGGAAGGATGCCATAATAATTGCAATGCGTTCTACTAAAAAAGAGCCATAGGGAAAAAGGCAAACTATGAACCCTTCTTTTTCCTGAAGCTCCAATAACCTGTGAGTTTGATTGATTTCAATAGTCATTACAATAAGGTAGATTCCTAGCAGGGCTATTTGTAAAATTCGAAGTCGCTTATTTTTTATAGTCTTGAACTTTTGCATTCCTTTCTTCTGAATAGTCGTTCACTATCTTCTTGAGAACCTTGTCAACAAAGTAATTTCAAATAGCGAGGACTGGTCCATAGATCACTTATAGTTGATAATCATGAGACGCCTGTATTTTTGTGTTCAATTTTAAACCACCTAAATAATACCCATATGTACTTATCGTCCCATGATTCTCCATAGTATAGTGTTCCAGCATATGTGCTTGAATCAAATATAAGTTGATGATGACTCTCGTCAATAATTTGCAGGGCCAAAGTATTTGAATCTATTCTACATTTCTGCCATTCTTTGGTTTCACAGATTTTAAAATGTTCAAAAGTATCACGGAACCTGGTTTTTAGATTGACAATCAGGTTGTCTGATTCAGATTTTAGATTACTGTGAAATGCAAGAGAATCGAATTGATTGACATAAACGAAGAGTTCTAGGTCCTTTATTAGTGTGCTGGCTTTTTGCTTTTCTGAGAATAGTTTAAGTGTAATTGCTTGCATTAATACGATGAAAACGAGACCAAATATTGAGGCTTTGACAGTTTGCATTCTATTGAATCGGAATTTCATTGATCGAGCTAGTTTGATATCCTTTACGAGCTGAAGAAGTTAATTTGCGGTTGCCTTTTATGTTGTTTTAAACAAATACCAGCCATTGCCAATTTCTCTTATCATAATTATTCTATTTGGATCCATTTCAGGTACATCTTCCTTATCCGGAATATAAAAATATCCGACTAGATTATCCACCATCCCACCAATTGTAAATTCGTAGCAATTTTCGCAATAAAAACTAGTTGATATATTCGAAATCAATAGTTCTTTGTAGTCAGATTTAATATTTTTACCAATATCTAAACGTTTCATTTCTGCGCTTTCCTTTTTAACCTCTAATGCTGAAATTTCCTGGAGTGTTTTTTGAAATGATTCTTGATTTACTCTAAAATGCTCTATTATCTTTTCGTCTAAATCCAGAGTCAGTTGTAAAATGTCTAATTCTCTGTAAAAATCCTCTTTTGAATTTATCCCTTCTTCTCCACTTGCGATAAAGGTATCAATCTGTTCCTCTGTCATAGTTTCGAATTGAGTTTTTATTTGTTCCAAAAAACCTGTCATCGCTAAACTTCTAAATGCAAATATCTTCCATTCATTTTCCTTTTTTAGATGAATATAGGTATCGACTCCATTTCCTAAACTATCAGTAATCGTTAGATTGACAACTGCTATATTATTCTCTTCTGCCAGTAATTTGAAATCAAGTTCTGTTTTTGAACTTATATCTTGTGAGTTGGGCCTTCCTTCGTATTCACCAGTTGAAAACTTAGGCACTTCATTTACAAAGGTGGTATCCAAAAAGACTTTCTTCACAAGTTCAATCGGTCTGAATCCCTGTCCAGCTATTTGATTTGAGACTATTGTCAGTAATAATATGATTGTTAGTCTTTTCATTCTTTTTGGTGTTGACGAAACTACGGTATCGAGACGAGCAATAGAGCTTGTTCAAGCTTTTTGCAAATCAAAAGTGCTCTGAAGTATCAACGAACTACGCATTAGCACTATTGGACAAAACTACATAAATACCAATTTTGTGTGCAGAGATGTTAAAAGTACAATTACAAAATTCAATTTCTCAACATACATTGATTTATAAGAGTGAGTCTTAAGGCTGTAAGGAAGCTGGCAGAATTCACATCTGTAAAAAAACTGCTCCCACAAGGACCCCAAAGCCCTTAAAGGAAATTTGCTGCCCTCTCAAAATAGAAGATGCACAAGCCCCCAAGATCAAGACTCGAAAAGATTACATAACTTAGCAATTTCATAAGCTAAATAAGATGAATGTTCTGTTATTCGGAAAGGGATTCAAGGAAGGAAATGAAGTCTACCTACACACCCTGATTTCTATCCTTGAAAAGAAAGGCGTTAGGGTCTATGTCAATGGCCTCTACCAAGATATTCTTGCACAAGAGAATGTTACTTTTTGCTCTGATTGCAGCACCATCAATACCACTGAAGAATTAAAGAAGTCAGACATAGATTTCGTGATCACTCTAGGCGGTGACGGAACCATTCTTACAGCTATCACCCTAATTAAGGACTTGGAAATTCCTATTCTAGGAATCAATCTTGGGAGATTGGGCTTCCTTGCCATCATAGAGAAAAATAAGATAGAAAGAGCCCTGGACAAACTTTTCGCCGGTAGATATACTATTGGTGAGCGGGTGATGCTCCAGCTAAGCGGGGCTGAAGAACTATTCGGTGAAGAATCCTTTGCCTTAAATGACTTCACCCTCCATAAGCGAGATACTTCTGCCATGATTAAGGTGCATACCTTTATTGATGGGTCCTTTCTAAATTCCTACTGGGCGGATGGATTGATCGTTTCCACTCCTACCGGGTCGACGGGCTATTCTCTCAGCTGTGGTGGACCCATCGTATTTCCCTACTCTGGGAATTTCATCATCACCCCAGTTGCACCTCATGATATGAACGCTAGACCTGTTGTACTTTCAGATAAGACAGAGCTGAGCTTTGTGATCGAAGGAAGGGGAGAGAACTTCCTCTGCACACTAGATTCCCGCTTCGAAATCATCACATCTGAACACAAACTTACAGTCCGAAAATGTGACTTTCCAGCCAAGCTTGTACAACTGGAAGGCGTTAGTTTTCAGGAAACCATTCACAATAAGCTCTTTTGGGGAAGAGATTCTCGAAACTAGCAAGGCCATATTTTCAACCTTCGGTTGCTAGTCTATTTTTCTTCAAATTCCTTTCTATACGTACGTTTGCAGACCGATTAAGCTTCTGCCTACGCCAAGAAAACAGTCATGGTCCATGCCGATGTCCATGATCCTCGCAGGATACGGCACGTTCTTCATTAAGCTATTCACAATGAAAAGCACTGAAGAGCCATGGTTTGAAGTGGTGGTCGGTGATCGAGAATGGAAGTCTCTTGGCAGGGCATCACATATTATTGGACACCTGAAAGAAATTTAATAATTTCTTATTGTTCTTGATTGTCTTTCAGAACAAAACTGATTAACTTTAGGTTGTTATTTTTGACCGACTAATCAAATTAAGAAGATGTCAGCCATTAATTCTACATATCACGCCGATGTGGTCTTGGGCTTCAAAGAAATACCGGAGAAGAATTATTCTCGGCAGATCTACTTCATTGAAAAAAATAGGGACATCGTAGAAAACATGGAATCGGAATTTCGCCTCGAACTTCTCGATAGTTACAACCACGCACTCTTCGAAATTGGCCATTATCGCAAATGTTTAGAGCAAATCGACCCTTTGATTGAAGACGTGATAAATGAAAATTTTGAGCGTGAAGAAGAGGACTTATTTTGCAGTTTGCTGCGGCGCAAAGCCTTTGCCCTATTTAACATTGGGGAATATGAAAAGTCCAAGTACATTTCGAGCGAATTATTGAAGATTGCTCCGAGTACCGCTGAATCAGGCCTGATTATGACAAATTCCGGCTACCGACTAGTGAAAGAAAGAACCAGAAGTGTACGAGCCTTCGCAGTTATGATGCTAATTTTCGGTCTGACCGTTACTTGTTTCGACCTGCTTGTTGTCCAGAATTTCTATCCAGACCAGGTTGTGCAAATGGGTTGGCTACGGGGGATGACCATAGGAGGAGCAGCAGCAATGATCGTAGGACTTGAATTGTTTGCATTTCTGAAAGGTCGCAGTGAGGCCAATCAAGTAATAAAAGAAGCCTTAGAAAAGAAAAATCCTACTTAAATTTTTTGTCCAACCTTCCGACATTTAGTCCTCCATGTTCAAAATCCTATGCCATATTGGCACACAAATCGGGAATTAGACGCTTGGTACAATTGATGTACTTAATCTAGACGTTATATTATTGGAAGATACGAAAGGGAAATAAACCAGCACAGCTGCTGAAACTTAGTATGCATTCAATATCTTTGCGGCATAATAAAAATATACGATGTTAAAGGTTTTTCAAAAATTGTTCGGGACGAAGTATGACAGAGATGTTAAAACCTATAGCCCTGTAGTCGAAGTCATCAATGAGCACTTCGAATCCTACCGGAATATATCTCACGACGAACTTAGGAATAAGACAGTAGAATTTAGGAGTAAGATTGCAGACCACCTTCAAGGTGTCGATGATGATATCAAAATGCTAAAGGAATCTGCTGCAAAGGAGGAGGACCTAAGTAAGACGGAAGAGCTTTACAACGAGATCGATGAGTATGTCAAGAAGCGTGATGAACACCTGGAGGAAATATTAAAGGAAATCCTACCCGAAGCCTTTGCCGTTGTTAAGGAGACCGCCAGAAGGTTTAGTGAGAACACAGAAATAGCTGTGACAGCCACAGAGCATGACAGAGACCTTGCAGCGAAGAAGAGCTACATAACAATTTCGGGTGACCAAGCGATCTACCAGAATTCATGGCAAGCAGCAGGTGGGGACATCACCTGGAATATGATCCACTACGATGGACAATTGATCGGTGGGCAAGTATTACACGATGGAAAGATTGCTGAAATGCAGACAGGTGAAGGAAAGACCTTGGTTGCTACCTTGCCAGCCTACTTAAATGGTCTCTCTGGACAGGGAGTACACGTGATTACAGTGAATGACTACCTTGCAAGAAGGGACAGTGAATGGATAGGCCCGGTGATGGAATTCTTACTCTTGACCATCGATTGCATTGATAAGTACAGACCTCATTCCCCAGAAAGAACAAAGGCTTATAGGTGTGATATCACCTATGGGACGAACAATGAATTTGGTTTCGACTACTTGCGAGATAACATGGTGCGAAACATGAACGAGAAGGTGCAAGGGAAGCACCACTTTACCATGGTAGATGAGGTAGATTCAGTCCTAATTGATGATGCGAGAACACCACTGATCATCTCTGGACCAGTTCCTGAAGGAACCGAAGAACAAGAATACAACGAACTAAAGCCTAAGGTGCAAAGATTGTTTGATGTCCAGAAGAAGCAGGCTACGGCCTACTTGGCTGAAGCTAAGAAGCTTGTGAAGGAAGGAAAATTGGGAAATGGAGAAGGAGAGGCAGGTCTTGCCCTACTTAGGTCTTTCCGGTCGCTTCCTAAGTACAGGCCATTGATAAAGTACCTCAGTGAGGAAGGGATCAAGGTGATGCTTCAAAAGACGGAGAACTTCTACATGCAGGAGCAGTCTAAGAATATGCACCTTGCGGATGAGCCCTTATACTTCACTATCGATGAAAAGAACAGAAACGTAGAGTTGACTGAGAAAGGTTCAGACTTCCTTGCTAAGGGGGAGGAAGATCCTAATTTCTTTGTTATGCCAGATATCGCTTTGGAAATCCAAGCCCTTCAAGAAAAGGACTTGAGTCCTGACAAAGAGAGGGAAGAAAGAGAGCGCTTCATCAGTGATTATTCCGTCAAGAGTAGAAGACTTCACTCTGTAAGTCAACTTCTAAAGGCTTATACCCTCTTCGTGAAAGATGATGAGTATGTCGTGATGGATGGGCAAGTCAAAATCGTAGATGAGCAGACAGGACGGATGATGGAAGGACGTCGCTA
>CAZMYK010000003.1:0-26721 GCA_964570435.1 uncultured Saprospiraceae bacterium
GCTTTCTGCACATTACACCATTGTGGACCTGATTCGGAATGACCTCTCCATTGTTTCTAATAATGTGAAAGTGTCTAAGTTTAGATACCTTGAAACTGTAGCCTCCAATGATCAAGTGCTTTATCAACTTTCAAGTAAAATTGAAGGTGACCTAGACTCGACCTGGAAGTCGAATATAGGTGCTATCTTAGAAAAGCTTCTTCCTGCAGGCTCCATATCTGGAGCACCAAAGAAGAAGACCGTTGAAATCATAGAGGCAGCAGAAGGAGGAAAACGAGGCTTTTATACGGGAATAATGGGTTACTTTGATGGGTATAAGTTGGATTCGGGCGTCATGATAAGGTTCATCGAAAGACAGGGCGAACGATTCTTCTACCGCAGTGGAGGAGGAATTACCTTTATGAGTGAGCTTAATAGTGAATATTCTGAACTAATAGACAAGATATATGTCCCTGTTTTTAGAGACGATTAAGATCAATAACGGAAGAAGGTATCACCTTGATGAACACAATTCAAGGATGAATTATACTCGAAATCGGCACTTCCATGAGATTCGTGATATTGATCTAAGGGAGGTAATTGACGTTCCTGATAAATACGAAGAGGGCCTCGTGAAGTGCAGAATTACCTACGGTAGGAAGATAGAAAAAATTGAATTTGAGAATTACTCCTTTAGAAACCCCAGGACCTTCAAAGTTATACAAGCTGACCACATCACTTATGACTACAAGTTTGCTGATAGGAGTGCTCTGGAGAATTTATTTTCAAGAAAAGGAAGTGCGGATGACATCCTTTTGATCAAAAATGGACTGCTCACTGACTCCTTCTATGCCAACATAGCTTTGCTTAAAGATGGAATATGGTACACCCCTGAAAAGCCTCTTCTAAAGGGAACATGTAGAATGCGGTTGTTAGATAACGATAACTTAGTTGAAGCCAGAATTCATGTAGAGGAGACCATGCAATATGAGAGATTGAAAATCTATAATGCAATGATAGGCTGGACTGGGCATGAATCGGTAGAAATCAACGAAGTTTCAGTTTTACTGTGAACTCAGAATCAAGCACCCAAAATTCATATAAGCGAAAGTTTTTCTAATTATGAATGTAGAGAATCAGGTCCATAGCAATCTTGCTCAACGCACTGCTAGCCTTAAAAGCTAAGGAGGGATATTCACAAGTAGAACTAAATACTATATGTTTCTCATTTCCTCCGCTTGCTCCCTGCAAGGGCTTAAAGCCCTTACAGGGAAAATTTCACCAGATTTGTTTCATTGAAAGTCATCTTTTGAAAGTCGTTCCATTTTTTGGTAGAATGAATGTGGGTCACTTGATATTTGGGACCAATCCAAATTCCAATGTAAGGGAAAAGACGAGACCTTCTTTAGAATAAATGCTGCGAGTTGGAGACTAAAAGCTACGGATAGCGAAATGGTAGTCAACAAATTAAATGATAGCTATAATGTAGGATCGTCCTAACGTAGCGATGTCAGTTCGTCAGATATATAAGGACTCTTCTTTTGCTTCATCGGACTTTCCACATGGATTAAGGTATAAGACTCCCTATTTGCCCTCAGCCAATCCATGGCAAAGGCTAGCTGGTGGTAAAACTCATCTTCCATCAATTGAGATTCATCAACAAAGGAATAAGGATACTCATACATCAGGGGAATGATACTCTTTAACATAAAGTACCTCTGGTAGTCCTTTAGACGCTGTCCAATAAGGTCCGTATTTTCATCTGATAGGATTTCACTGATGATTAAGTCAAAGACCTGACGATCATTAGTGTACGCAAGCCCGGGAAGAAGCCTGTCGAAGAACTTCTTATCTAAGGGGTATTCCTTCATGATTTTTGTGCAAACAGCTAAGGCTGGAGCTTGTCCAACTCTTGCAAGACCTTGTACAATATCAAAATCTTCTAAGATCTTCTCCTCTGAATATTGAGAAATGTCTGGAAGGACTTCATCAAGATTTTTATATCCTGCTACAACGACATAGTGCCGCCTATTACGATCGGTCTCAATCAGTTCTTTAATCATTGAAACAGATTCTTCACTAAAGTCTTCAGTTTCGAATTGAATCAAGTGGTTTCCTAATCTAAACCTAAGGTAGGGACTTCGGTCATTCAAGCAGGCTCTTAGATGGTCTTCTACAACTCTTTGTTTCAACTCTGCACGCTCTGAATAATTGTATATATTTCTTGATAGTGAATATGCCTTGGCTCTGGAACGAGCACTCTTATCTTCATAGAAGTTTTTCGAAAGTGCCTTAAGAGCTGACTTGTGATTCCTGGACTTTCTTAGAAAATCAGTAGAACCTGCATTCGAAAGGTATATCGAGGAGTATAATTTCTTATAAATGCCGTGATTCTGGCTATTGAGCATGAGGGTGCTCATTCCAAGCAACATTAAAGTCATTAGAACCCTACCTTTGTAATAATTTAAAGGGGTACACATAACTAAATATTATGGTGATAATTAATTTCTTACTCCTGTGACACGTATTTTCGTCCCTTACCCCTAGCTTCGCAAATACAAAGCCAAACTTTAACAGGGTTTAGACAAATATCAAGCATTCAAAATGAGGGCAATAATACAAAAAGTAAGCCAGGCGTCAGTCACGATTGAGCAGAAATTACACAATGAAA
The DNA here is from genome assembly GCA_964570435.1 of uncultured Saprospiraceae bacterium. GTDB lineage: Bacteria > Bacteroidota > Bacteroidia > Chitinophagales > Saprospiraceae > Portibacter. The sequence continues at coordinate 2,651 of CAZMYK010000003.1, forward strand.
TAGGTCTAGGACTACTAATCCTATTGGGGGTTGAAGACTTAGACAAGGAGGAAGACCTAGAGTGGATGATTCGAAAGATTAGCAAGATGAGAATTTTTCCTGATGAGAATGGTCTTATGAATAAATCTTTGCAAGATGTCGGAGGTGAGGCATTAATTATTAGTCAATTTACATTATTCGCTTCTACCAAGAAAGGTAATCGGCCCTCTTACTTGAGAGCTTCAAAACCAAGTGTCGCAATTCCTATCTATGAAACTTTTCTTTTAGAATGGGAGAAGGAAACCGGTATTCAAGCGAAAGCTGGTATATTCGGTGCCGACATGAAGGTGGAACTGGTCAATGATGGTCCGGTCACCATTTTCCTAGACAGTAAAAATAAAGAGTGATGACCGTGAAAGAAGCACAAGACTTGGTTGATCGTTGGATCAAGGGATATGGTGTCCGTTATTTCAACGAGTTAACGAATATGACTATGCTAACTGAAGAGGTCGGTGAGCTAGCAAGACTAGTTGCACGGATTTATGGCGAACAGTCTTTCAAAAAAACTCCGGAACAAAGTCCTAAGGAAATGCTGGCCGATGAAATGGCAGATGTTCTTTTTGTCCTTGTCTGTATGGCAAATCAAATGGGTATAGACCTCGATGAGGCCATTACAAAAAACCTAGAGAAGAAGACTAATAGGGACAAGGATCGTCACAAGACAAACGAAAAGCTTAATCAATAAGATTCTTTTGCTTGGTGATCCCGAGACTACGAATTTTTTAGGCATGGCTTAGACTGTGCATTCACAGCCTATTAAATGTATACCCAACTACGTACTGATGTCTACAACTCCGATAACTTAGTATTGAAGTTTTCCACCACCTACATACTTGACTGGTAACTACTTATATAACTCTGCATTCAAGTCACGGTCCTCGTTGTTGTGCTTATTCCAATAGTCAAGCATTTTTGTATTCTTACGAATTGCAGTGCTGGTAAGTGCTTCTCGACCAAAACCCTTATAGGTGTCCTCCCAACCTTCGATATAGTGAGGAAAGGATGCTCCGAAGTAGATAGAAAGAATCCTGCCACTCCCTTCATACTCTAATCGATAACGACGGACTGCTGTATCATTCCAAGTGATGTCTTCTAAGGTAGCCGTGGCGCTATAGGATCCGAACTTATCATGCAAGAATCGCTGAACAACTGCAGAAGGGATCACGTCTATTTTTCCGGTCGGAAGCAAATCTGGATTGAGTCGAATAGTACTATATAACTCATCTTCTAGGTAGGAACCACTGGCCTTGAAATTCTCGTCTCCTTCGGATTCAAAGTAGGAAAAACTTTTAACGTCATATTTACTGCCCTCCTTGTTCATTTGCATATATACCTGCCCGCACCATTCCTGGCCACTGAGGGTAAGTTTAAGTGCATTTTCCAGGGAACTAGTATTCACAGGACTAAAGACTGAAGTCATCATACTATAGGGATAGATCCCTGTTAGAAATTTGCGCGTGAAATTAAGCTTCAGCACTGGCACATTGTCCTTCCCTGCAGCTCCGGGATTATCTAGCTTGACTTGTTTCTTGCGCGAAAAAGGCTCGGTAACAAAAATCATCGTTGCTGTTCCTTCATGGATTTCACCGTATCTAGACTGCTTGAGATCATAGCCAGATAGCTCAGCTTGACCAGCGTACCAGTAGGTTTCGAATTTTGTGTCCATACTTGGTGTGCTTTCCAGCTTATCCATACCTTGATTAGTGCTTACGATACCCATGGGGAGTTCAGCTATTTCTTTGAGATCAGTGTCTCGGACTGATATTAGAATGATTCCTGCCAGACACAGCCCTGCTATGATTAAGTACTTCATAATTTAAGATTCTTCTATTTTAAATACAAATCCCACCCCATGTCGGTTTGAAATTTCTATATTTTCATCTCCCTTTAGGTACTTCCTAAGTCGCGAAATAAACACATCAAGACTTCTGCCTAGAAAGTAATCATCCTTACCCCATACGGCAATAAGTATATCAGATCGTTTGACAACCGCATTCTTGTTGCTTACCAAATATTTGAGAAGCTCAGCTTCCTTTAGGGTTAATTTTTTCGACTCGTCATCAATATTGAGTCTTAAGTTTTTGTAATCCAAAGTATACTTACCCACATCATATTCGGCCTTTGAAGTATCTCCGACAATCTGCTTCCTTCTCAAAAACACATTGATCTTCAAGATCAGTTCTTCAATACTAAAAGGTTTCGTGATATAGTCGTCCCCACCCAAGATAAGACCTTCTATCCGATCTTCCTTCATAGATTTTGCGGTAAGAAAGATAATGGGTATTTGTACACTCTTTTTTCTTATCCGTTTGGCAAGCTCAAAGCCGTCGATACCTGGCAGCATGACATCAAGTAGGCAGAGATCATAGTTGACCGGGTTGAAGTTCTTACTTGCATCATTCCCGTTCATGAAATGCGTTACTTCAAAACCACTAAGCTCTAGATTATCTTTCGTTACGAAACCTAAGGTCTCATCATCTTCTACGTAAAAAATCTTCCCCTTCATATTTTATTCAAAATTGATAGTAAAAATTGTTCCCTTGTTTTCTTCTGAATCCACGCGAATGTCCCATTTGTGACCTTCACAGATACTCTTCACATAGTAAAGCCCTAGTCCGAAGCCCTTGACGTTGTGAACATTCCCTGTTGGTACTCGAAAAAATTTGTTAAATAGTGTATTAAGGTGCTCCTGAGGAACGCCAATCCCGCTATCCTTAATGCTTAGGGAGGGCATTTTTGAATCCAGAGCAACCTCAATCTTAGGGCTGTCTGTATAGTATTTTGTAGCGTTGTCCAGGATGTTATAGATTACATTTCCCAGGTGGAGTTTGTCCGCGTTAAGGATGACATCATCTCCTTTTTGTTTGAGTTCAATGGAACCTCCCAGCGGCTCAACTTTCATTCTAAAACTATCAACAATCTCCCTAGTGATTTCTAAGAGGTTCACTTTTTCAATATTGAGTTTCAAGGCATCTTTTTCGATTCGGGCAATATCTAGGACCTTTTCAACCTGTGAGTTGAGCCTAATATTCTGATTCTTTATGATGTCCACATATTTTCGCAGTCGCTCGTCTTTCTGGATGTTGGGATTTTTCTCAAGAACGTCTGCCGCAATTTTCATTGAAGAAATGGGCGTCTTGAATTCATGGGTCATGTTATTGATAAAGTCTTTCTGCATTTCAGAAAGTCTTTTTTGCCTTAGAATAATGAAGGTTGAGTAGACAAAGAAGCCCAATGCTAGGAGAGTAAGTCCCGCAAATAAAATCGACTGCATGGTAGATTGTAGTAGGACACTTGCCTTAGATGGAAAGGTTACTACAAAGTAATATTCCAGGTCTTTGAATTTAGGAAGGCTGCCCTCATTTCCTACATTATTATTACTTTCTCCAATGTCACAATAATTACCATAAACCATGTTGTCACTCGTGCAATCATAAACAGCATACTCAAAGTCAGTATTCAAGGAAATGGCTTCAAATTCTCGAATAAGAAAGTCTTCTAGAATATTGGCATCGATCTCGTCATTGATATTGACAGCATAGTAGTTCGAGGATAGGCGTTGAATTAGGTTCTGCTTTGGCAACTTAGACTCATTATATGCAGCTAACTTCGTTGCCACCTTTCTAAGGGCGATATGAACCTGCTGATTAAATGAGATATTATTCAATTGGTAATTTCTGACGGTCCAGTAACCTTGAATAAAAATAATTCCACTGACCAGCAAAGCACCAAGAATGAGTAGTTTTCGAATGGAACTATTAGTCATACGCTTCAAAAATAACATTTATCTACTTGATTGTGTTCTGAGTGAATTCTCATTAACAGCTTATTATCACTTTTTTGGATTCATATTTGCAGATATCAGGGAGATGATCATTTACATTTGGGAATAATGAAGCAGATTATAGCCTTCGGGCTGCTTATTTCTTTTCTATTCATATCTGGGAGTATCAGTGCCCAATCCAATAACCCATTTGATATCAAAAGTAGGGTAGGGGAAGCCACGAGCCCTAGACTTATCGATTCGGCTTCCAGCGAAATCGTCCTTCCTGATTCTTCTCAGGGAAGTGAAGAATTACAAATTGCAGATCTTGTAAGTCCTGATTCCATAAGTTCTGGAAACTCTGCAGACACACTGCAAGTGGATGTTTCACAGCAGGAATCATTCGTAACAAGGAGGCAGCAGTTGATGATTGAGGAGAACCCTTTCAATGTTTCTCATATTCCACTTTCCGCTAGGACTTCCCCTAAAACACAGGTGGTAGAGCAAGAAACGGTTCAGCAAGAAGAAGCAACAGGGAAGGAAAAGTCCCCTACCTCAGAAGGCACTAGTAAGTTTCTGTTTTGGTTTTTCTTGATTCAACTACTGCTTTTGACAAGCCTTTTAGGGATTAATCGGGAATTCATTAAGAAAATCAACAGGTCGATTAGCAATGATAACTTTGCCAAGCTTGTAGCAAGAGATTTCAATAGCGGATATGACGCATTGTTCGCCATGATGTACACCATCTTTGTCATCTCTCTGTCTACCTTTATCTACCTCCTTGTCAAGCAAAAATTCGGAATTTCAGGAGTCTCGAGATATCTAATCATACTCGGATCGGTAGCAGGGGTGTATATTTTTAGGCATATTTTTCTCGGTTTTATGGGATATGTCTTCCCTTTCACGAAGACGATCTCTTACTATAACTTCATGATCATTTTATTCAACAGTTACCTTGGACTTCTTCTGATACCAGTCAATGTGCTAATGGCCTATGCACCAGAATCAATCGCATCTATAGCCTTGTATGCGGGATTGGCATTTGTCGTAGTTACCTATTTATTAAGGCTGCTAAGGGGAAGTCTGTATGGATATACTTTAGTCAGAAAATACGTTTTTCATTTTTTTCTTTATCTTTGCACCTGCGAAATTGCACCGATTTTTATTTTGGTGAGATTTCTAGGTATTTCTTTCAATATTTAAAGACCACAAGATTTGAGCGCACAGGAAACGTCTGCTAATACCCACGCTAATACTGAGTTCAAGACCATTAAGACTATTTTGGTTTCTCAGCCGAAGCCAGAAAGGTCACCCTACTACAAGTTAGAAAAGAAGTATGATATCCAGATTGACTGGAGACCCTTCATACATGTAGAAGGAGTTGTAGAGAAAGAGTTTAGAAAGAATAGAATAAGACCAGACGAATTTTCAGCTGTCATTTTTACAAGTAAGAATGCCATTGAACACTTTTTTAGGTTGTGTGAGGAAATGAGGATTAAGATGGATCAGAACACCAAGTATTTCTGTCTTTCAGAAGCCATTGCCAACTACCTTCAGAAGTTTATCGTTTATAGAAAAAGAAAAGTCTTCGTTGGTGTACGAAAGATTAAGGACCTACATACTTATTTTAATAAGCACAAGGAAAAGGAAACTTTCTTCCTTCCTAACTCCAACCTTGGTAGCCAAGATGTGGTAGACTACCTAGACGCCAACAACGTGAATTATACATCAGCGATGATGTATAGGACGGTGGCTAGTGATCTTTCTGACTTAGATAATGTCACATATGATGTCTTAGTTTTCTTCAGCCCACTTGGAATACACTCTCTCTACGAAAATTTTCCGAGCTTCATGCAGAACGAAACTCGCATGGCCGTATTTGGGAATTCGACCTCTCGTGCCGTCGAGGAAAGAGGACTGAAGATTAACATTCACGCACCTTCTCCAGAGTCTCCTTCCATGACTATGGCACTAGAGAATTATCTCAAGAAGAGTAATCCCTTGTAGAGAAAAGTGCGGGTTCTTCGTTAAATGTTATCATCGTTTTGCTACTCTTGAATTACATCCGGTAATTGCCCTTTCGGTATCTAATGAGATAAGTTATCGGTGAGCGAGTTTTTTTTTAAACCAATTGTATTGGCTTTCGTTACTTCTGCATGATGACACTTGTAGATAGAATCAAGAAGAACCTAGATGTAGGACTGCCTGGTCTTAGCGCCTTGTATGAGATGGCACCAATGGCCAGAATGGAACATGAGGCAATGATTGAGACTTACACTGCTGCGGCAGTTCTTGCCCTAATTTATCCTAAAAATGAAGAGTGGCATATGGTTTTTATCCAACGCGCAAGCCACAAGAAGGACGTCCATAGTGCCCAGATTGCCTTTCCCGGGGGAAGGGTCGAGGCAGAGGATCAATCTATGATCCATGCAGCCCTACGGGAGGCCAACGAAGAAGTGGGATTGGACCCGGAAGAGGTCACGATTTTGGCAGAGCTAACACCTACCAAAATTCCCGTCAGTGGATTCGAAGTCTTTCCTGTACTTGCGATCACCGAAAAGCCACCGGAATTCGTCAGGCAGGAAAGTGAGGTGGAAGAGGTCATAGAAATTCCAATCGCAAGCATTATTGACCCTTCAATGAAGAAAAAAATGAACATTAAGATTTCTTCTGGCAGAGAGTTGCAAGATGTCCCTATATTTAACTTCAATAATCGCATCATCTGGGGGGCAACCTCTATGATACTGAATGAGGTGATACAAATATTGACCTAATCAACAAAAAAAATAGCCCATGACTAAATGGCTCTTATCAGCGTTTCTTTCTTCAGGACTACTGCTAACCTGCCTTTCGACGGTTAATCCTCCGAGCAAGTACCTTGGAGATAAGTATGAAGGATCTTTACCGATTGACACCCTTAATCTGCCCGACGGATTCGAGATAGAGGTCTATGTCGAAGGCCTTGTAAATGCCCGATCTATGAGCTTGGGACCCGATGGTACTTTGTATGTAAGTACTAGAAATGAAGGGAGTGTATATGCGGTTCAAGACCTAGACGGAGACTTTAAGGCAGATAAGGTGACCACCCTACTGAAAGGACTTACGTTGCCGAATGGTGTGGCTTACAGAAAGGGAGATCTTTACGTTGCAGAAGTCAGTAGGATACTCAAGATAGAAGACATAGCTGAAAATATTAAAGAGGGAGCTGATTTTGAGGTGGTCAATGACGAATATCCAGATAAGAAGCACCACGGATGGAAGTACATTGCCTTTGGACCTGATGATAAGCTATATGTGCCTGTTGGAGCACCTTGTAATATCTGCGAATCAGATGATGAAATCTTCAACACAATCACTAGGATGGATCCAGACGGGAGCAACAAAGAGATTGTCCATTCGGGAATTAGAAATTCCGTGGGATTCGACTGGCACCCCATTACTGGAGAATTGTTCTTCACAGATAATGGAAGAGACTGGATGGATGATGACACTCCGAATTGTGAGCTGAACCACGCACCTGAGGATGGTATGCATTTTGGTTATCCCTATTGTCATGAAGGGAGCATCATCGATCCTAAGTTGGGAGAAGGGAAGTCATGTGCAGACTATACTGCTCCAGTCCAGAAACTAGGTGCCCATGTTGCACCCTTAGGTATCGAGTTCTATGAAGGCTCTATGTTTCCTTCCGAATATAAGAATCAAGCCTTTGTAGCCTTACATGGGTCGTGGAACCGTGAAAAGAAGTGCGGCTATGAAATTGTGAGAGTTCACTTCGACGAAGACAACAAGGCCGTGAAGACAAGTTCCTTCATTACGGGTTGGTTGAACCATGCAACAGATAGTGTTTGGGGAAGACCTGTAGACATAGAAGAGCTTCCGGACGGTTCTATTCTCATTTCTGACGATTATGCAGATGTCATATACAGAGTCTACTATGAGGGATAGGATTAAGGTGCTTGCCTTTGATGCAGACGACACCTTGTGGGAAAATGAGACCTTTTTTAGAGCGTCTGAAGCTAAATTTGCTTCCCTTTTATCTGATTACATGTCAGAAGACGAAGTAACGAAAAATCTGCTTGGGGTGGAGATTGCAAATATACCATCGCTCGGTTATGGGGTAAAGAGTTTTGTAATTTCCATGATCGATGCTGCAATGGAAATCAGCAAGGGAGATATAGATGTGGAAGTAATAAAGGCTATCGTTGATATTGGGAAAAAGCAGTTGGCGCAGCCTGTGAATATTCTTGAAGGCGTAGAGCATGTGCTAGGCCAAGTACAAGGTAGGTATAGAATCGTAATGGCCACCAAGGGTGAACTGTTTGAGCAAGAAAGCAAGGTAAAGAAGTCAGGACTTGCAAACTACTTTGAACACATAGAGGTCATGTCAGAAAAGAAGACTGAAAACTATCAAAAACTCATGGCTAAGCTAGATGTCAAGGCCGATGAGTTTTTGATGATCGGTAATTCTATTAAATCTGATATTCTTCCAGTACTTGAGCTGGGAGGGCATGCCCTCCATATTCCTTATCATACAACTTGGGAATATGAAAGGGTTAACAAGGAAGTTGACCACCCTAATTTTATACAGAAAAAACAAATTCAGGAATTACTAGGCTTGCTAGAATGACTTACGAAGTTATAAATGTCGATGCTTGGGCACGGAAGGAACAATTTGAATTCTTTAGGACCTATGATGAGCCGTTTACAGGCGTGGTGGTAGAGGTCAATGTCACAAAGTGCTATTCTTCAGCAAAGGAAAACAAGCAATCCTTCTTTCAACGGTACTTGCATGCTAGTCTGAAGGCTGCGATAGCAATCCCAGCTTTTCGCTTAAGAATTGTTGATGAGGAGGTAAGACGTTATAAGCTGCTGCACGGGTCTGTGGTGATATTGAGGCCTGATCGATCTTTTGGATTCAGCCATATCAGTTACGATGATGACTTTTTGATTTTTTCCAAAAACTTCCAAGCCGAAAAGGAGCGAGTGCTTTCTACCCATGTCTTATTTCCTCCTATTAACTTGCCCAATGAAGTGCATTGTTCGTCTATGCCATGGATAAAATTTACCGGACTTTCGCATGCCCGTAAATATGGAACGGGAGATAGCAGCCCTAAAATTTCGTTTGGAAAGGTTGTTGAAAGGGAAGGTCAGCGATGGATGCCGGTTTCTATCCATGTCCACCATGCCTTAGCAGACGGCTTAGATCTTGGAGAATTTGTAGTGCAATACCAAGAGGAGTTAGATGCTTATTGAAACCTTTTATCCCTAAGAAAGAATAGATCAAAAGCCGTCACAACTCTAGAATGCAGTTCTTTTAAAGTGCTTGTCAGCGCATAAATAGAAATGTATTGATCGACCCCATTAAAAGACTTACCTCACAAACCTTAGAATTAGGCTCACCTAATGGCATAAATTCAGAAATAGAGCTATATCTCGTCTTAAAAGATGAGGTCCTTTGATAAATATCGAAAATGTTACATCTCGCTTTAAAAAGCGAGGTCCAATTTAAAGAGTCTGAAACAATTTTTTCACCTGCTGACGTAGTAAGGATTTATTAGCCCTTGAAATAGGAATTTTCACCTTCCCACAAAGAGAAAGCTGGTTGTAGTTGCTTTCTACCCAAGTAATCAGACGGGGATTAATAAGGTAGGAGTGGTGGACCCGAATGCACTCATAACACATAGCGTCCACAAATATCTTTAGAATGGTATGGGAGCTTGGCATTTATGCCGAGAAAAGTAGGTGCCCTACCTTTGTCATCTCCTCCATTTGCTCCCTATAAGGGCTTAAAGCCCTTATAGGGAAATTTTCTCCAGATGTGTTTCATAGAAAATCATCTTTTCAACGTCGTCTCTTTTCTTGGCAGATTGAATTTGGGTCATTTCAAATTAGCAAATTTTCTTGCAATGATTTGAGTTTCCTTGTTTTTGAAGTACCTAAGTAAAAATGGGACTTTACCTTGCGTTTATGTAGCTTTTAATCCATTGATAGTGAACTACTTTAGCTATTCACCGTTCTGAATATCCTTAACTGGATAGAGCCAGACAAGAAATAACACTGCTCAAAGGCTCCATATGACTAAGGCTCCTCACTTTCCTCCATAACCAAGACCCTAACAGTTTCGATTTTAGTCTCACTGACTTCTTCGAAGATAAATTTATATCGATCTAATTCCACCTCATCTCCTTGCTCAGGAATGGTACCTGAAGTAGTAACTAGGTATCCTGACAAGGTGTGGTACTCCCCTTCTGGAATGTTGATATTTTCGTACTTGTCGTTCAGATGATTTACTTCTAGACGGCCAGAAAAGCGGTACTCATTTTCTTGGATTTGCACATCCACATAGTCCTCTGAGTCATGTTCGTCCTCTATCTCGCCAAAGATTTCTTCCAAGATATCTTCCAAGGTGATTATCCCAGCTGTTCCTCCGAACTCATCTACGACACAGGCAATGTTGGTGTCACTATTGATAAATTTAGACATCATATCCTTAGCACTCATAGCTTCCGGAACATACATGATATCAAGGATCAGGTGCTTGATGTGCTTCGGATTATCTAACATCTGCTGGTGATGAAGGTAGCCTACTATGTTTTCTATGTCTCCATCTATCACCACAAGTCTTGAATGTCTTGACTCTATAAATGCCTTGATCACGTCTTCAGGAAGGGTCTTGCTATCAATATGCACGATCTCATTTCGAGGTACCATACAGTCCCGAACCTTGACCTGCCTTAGGTTCAAGGCATTCTTAAACATATCTGCTTCCATTTCCTCATTGTCGTCAGAAAAGCTCTCTTCAACATAGGTCTCAAGATCCAACCTGGTTAAGGCTTGTTCCACCTCCTCATTGGGCATCCTTATGATGTACTTCAGGATAAAGTTCGATATGCCTGTCATAAACCAAGTAGGGACCACCAGCAAAAACTTAAAAAACGCAAGTGGGTAGGTAAGACCGTAGATCATCTCATTAGAATAAACCCTGAACATGGTCTTCGGTATGAACTCGCCAAAGAGCAATACAATGAGGGTAATTATCAACGTTGTGCTCATCAGGAAAAGTAGGCCTTCGCCTATCCAAGAGGTAAATTGTGGTCTAAGTAATTCTGTTAGAAGGATCGAAAAAATTACAAGTGCAATGTTATTTCCGACCAACATTGTACTTAAGAAATTTCGGGGATCATTATAGAACGCCGCTAGGATTCTTCCTCTACGTGTTCCCTTATTCTTCTGGACTTCAATTCCCAATTTGTTCGCAGAAACATAGGCTATTTCAGAACCAGAAAAGAAGGCCGAGAGAATTAACGCTATGATGATGTAGACGATCATGGTGTAAAGTTAGCATATTCTCCAGGAGTATCAATATCAACAAAGAAGGCAGTATCGGGTGTTTCAAAGTGTCTCACCTTGTCGATATTTCCGCTAAGGACAGACTTGCATCCGTCATTATCCACACAATCCATTATCTCCGGGAAAAATTCTTTGGAAAAGATGCTTGGATTTCCAGGCCTCTTGCCCTGCATTGGCCGTAATATTGTTCCTCCCTCGAAGTCTTGGATCAATTGATCTAGATGATCACTGGTGATGAGTGGCATGTCACATAGGCATATCATAACGGCATCTGTCGTTGGATTTAGCAACTGCATCCCAGCCTTGATGCTACTTGTCTGTCCTTCCAGGTGGTTGCCATTTATCCCTAACTTAAGTCGACTAGACTTACACATTTCAATCATTTTCTTGTAATCGTGGCCAAGAACGACAATGAGTTCATCTAACTTAGACCCTTCCATGGCTTGGATTAACTTCAGGAACAGAGCTTGGCCTTGAACTGGAAGAAGGAGCTTGTTCTCTTCTCCCATTCTAATGGAGTTTCCGGCCGCAAGTAAGATTCCGCTAATCATGATGACAAATTTGAAAAACGAATATAATTTACTTTCGCCAGATTAGTAGATAAGACACTCCACGATTTCCCTTTGTTACTACTATAGTAGACATTCCCGTTCGTTGTTCCAAAGGCCATATGCCTTCCTTTCTTAGCTAAGCCATTGCGTAAGACAATACTATAGAAGTTCTCCAAAGGCAGACCCTTACTGCTATCGGACCAAGTTTTGCCCTGGTCAACAGTATGCAAGACTTGAAGCCTGGAATTACGTGGAATTCTTGAAGTTTCACTTTCGACAGGAATAATCCAGGCTTGGTCAGGATCTTCCTCATCGATGGCAATGCAAAAACCGTACAAGCTGGAAACTTCTTTCCAAGTATTGCCGCTATCTTCAGATCTGTAAACACCACAGTGGTTTTGCTGCCATAGGACAGCCTTGTTTTTGGGATGCATCAGCACGTGATGGGGGTCATATCCAGCGAATGGATGTGGGTTAGGTAGGTACTCTGCGCGCATTCCAGTATTCATTACCTCCCATGTTTTTCCAGAATCCTTAGTTCTAAAGATTCCAGCACAGCTTACTGAAACATAGACACAATCATTATTCTCTGGGTGTACAATGATAGAATGGACAAAGGGCAGGTCCTTTCCTGCGCCAAACCACTGATTGTTCAGCGTCCGTGTAGGATGATTCCATAGCGCCTCCACGAGTTTCCATGAAGATCCGCCATCCTCTGACTTGAATAGCGCTCCGGGTTCTGTTGCCGCCCATAATCTATCTGGATAGTTCTTACCGCCCTCGCAGATATTCCATATTTCCTTTAGATTGGCACCTTGTCCAGTCACCGTCAAGTGGTCCTTGCCAAAAGAAGGAACACTGCATGGCTGACCATCCTTGTAAAGCTTAACTCCCCAATGCTTGTGTGTGATGGCAACAAATTGCTCATCAAAGGCAGTAACATTTAGCCCCGCGTAATCGTAGGCAACCTCCTTTTCACCTTCGAAAGCAATGAGTCCCTTGGATGTACCTACTTGCAATCTAACCACCAGAAAGGGCTTGGAAAATGAAGACCTCGTCATTGGCCTTCAATTCTGAATCTAATTGTGCCAGATCTTCTCCAATGAAGATGTTCACATGTTTTCTTAGCTTCCCACCATCATCTAGAATAAAGGCGCTCATTCCCGGGAACTTTGCATCTACTTTTTTGATGACCAAGGGCAAGTTATTGGCCTCGATTTCTAAGGTCTCTAGCTTAGGAAAGAACCTTTTAAGGGCCGATGTAAAATGAACTTTTAGCATATCTACGGTTTAATATACTTACTTTTAGTCTTACTAAAGGAGGTATGTATAGGTTTTTCAGTTTTCGGAACATTTTGTTCCGAATCACGACAATAAAACAATAGAGATATGCGCGAATTTTTACCACACTTGGAAGCTTGGAATAAGGAAGATCAATTGGTCATTGCTCGTGTGGTAAAAACGTGGGGATCCTCGCCAAGACCGAAAGGCTCAGCTTTGATCATAGATGCCGACTTGAATATGCACGGTTCTGTAAGTGGAGGATGTGTGGAAGGCGACGTACTTAAAAAGGCCCAAGAAATTTTCAAAAATGGAGGCGCTAGCCTAGAGCGCTACGGCGTTTCAGATGATGACGCGTGGTCAGTAGGTCTTAGTTGTGGCGGCAAATTGGATGTCTATGTTCAGGTCTTGAAAAAGGGGGAATTTAGAAATGAGCTCTTTAGCAAGATCAGCAAGAATGAAAGCTTCTTCTGGAATACAGACTTAGAAAATGGGATTAATACCATTGACCTACACCCTTCGGAAAGAGAAGAGGTCTTTTCCCATCCGATTAAGCGCAAGCCCCTAATGCTCATTATTGGAGCGGCACATATCTCTTCAGACTTGATTCATCTTGCAAAGTTCTATGACTTTAAAACGGTGGTGATTGACCCTAGGGCAACATTTGCCAAAAACATTCATTTCGATGAACGACCGGATGAAATTGTAGAGGACTACCCCTCAGAAGTATTAGCTAATTATCCGCTAGATTTGGAGACTTACGCTGTGATTCTGAGCCATGATCCAAAGATAGATGACAATGCCCTAGAGATTTTACTACATAAGCCCCTTGCATACATCGGAGCGCTCGGTAGCAAACGAACGCACGCCAAGAGGGTGAAACGTCTTGAAGAAGCGGCTTATTCGCAAGAACTAATCAACAGGATTCAAGCTCCTATAGGCCTAGCCATAGGTGCAAAGACACCTCGTGAAATAGCACTAAGCATAATGGGTGAAGTTCTTTTAGCTAAAAACAAGAACTAGCATCATCCGCGTATCTTATGAACGAGCAAAAGTAGGCCTTTAATAAAGAAAGGAATGCCTATCTTTCTAATGTGAATAAGGCATTAGTAATTGTTAATCCCGTAAGTGGAAAGCAATCTGGATCTTCTATTTTTCAGAAAGTAAAAAGGGTCTTAGCAGATCTTAGTTTGGAGGTGACGACCACCACTTCTCAAGGCCAAGTCTTTGATATCGGCCTAGGTATGGAAATTGATGAATTTCGCCAAGTGATCATTGTCGGAGGCGATGGCACCCTTAATGAGTTTGTGAATGGTATGATGAAAAGAGCCGATGGAAGAAGAATTCCCATTGGGCTAGTACCAGCGGGAACCGGCAATTCATTAATGCATGACCTTGGTCTACTTGACCCTTTTGACGCAGCAAAAAGCATTGCATCTGGCACGCGAAGAAGGATTGACCTGCTCAAGGTAAAAACCAAGCAAGGAAGTCACTTCGCCTTCAATGTAGTGGGCTGGGGACTACCTTCCACCATTAATCAAAGATCTGAAAAGTGGAAATTCCTAGGAGGGCAGAGGTACAATATGGCATCCCTACTTGAGATCATTAGAAATCCAAGTTGGCCAGTAGAAATCGATCTTCCAAGCGAAGAGATCAAGGGTAGTTTCAGTTTCTTCATGGCTTGCAATACCATTCACACAGGAAAGGGAATGAAGATCGCTCCGGATGCTAGGCTGGACAATGGATTGATGGATGTTATTATTTTGAAAACAGCCCCACGATATAAACTCATCGGATTATTTACAAAGATATTCGATGGAAAACACATTGGTCATCCACTTGTTGAACACAAACAAATTAAAAGTCTTAAGCTATCTGCGGAAGATTCAAGCAAATTGATCATCGATGGACAAATTGAAGGCTCCACCCCATTTGAGATTGCAGTTATGAAGCAGGAGCTAGAAATATGTCATTAGAGATTGAAAGAGTGTCATACCCTAATTTACTACGGTCAACATATATGCTACTTCTTGTTTATGATCCAATGGGGTCTGTGACAGAATATAGGAAACAAGATCTTCAGAGGTTGCATATCGTCTTGTGGTTTTCTTAATCCTTCCATTCTTACTATTCCAGTCTAGTAGGAATAACCTAAGAGCCTTATTTAGATTTTCCTCACCAATTAGTTCGCTCAACTGATGCATGGTATTGATTCCCTTATAATAGTAAATGTAGTCTTCGTTTCCCACCTCATTAAGGGCGACTTCCTCTTCTTTGGCCTTCTTCAATCCTTCCCTATACTTTTCCATTTGGGTAGATAGAAGCTCGTCTACTTTTTCCTTTGGGAATCGGTGCTTGAAGACCATTAGGGCAGAGTATTGAGCAAGAGTTTCGAGGACAAAGTTCCGGCCTAATACATTAGCGGTTTCTAACTGCATTCCCCACCACTGATGGGCAACTTCATGGGCAGTAACAAAGAAGGTCATGTCCACATTTGACGAATCATTGATATCGAGCATGAATCCTATGGATTCAGAGAAAGGAATGGTGCTTGGGAAGGATTGGGCAAACTGCTCGTACCTGGGAAACTCCACAATTCTGAGCTGTTGATATTGATAGGGTGAAAACTCGGAGGAGTAGTAGCTTAGAGAAGCCTTCATTCCATCCATCATGCGGTCCAAATTATAAGTGTGTCTTGGATGGTGGTAAATTTCAAGGTCTACTACTTGACGATCTTTAGGATCATGCAAAGTCCATTGGTCTTTTAAAACCTCATAGCGACCCGAAAGAATGCAATAGAAGTTTATGATAGGCTCATTTGAAACGTAGTGATAGTAAGAGCGCCCTTTTTCAGTCCAAGTCCTAACTAAGTTGCCAGATGTAATAGCTTTTTGCTCATTGCTCGTTCCAAGTGTGATCGAAGTCATAAGACCCTGAGAATCACTTCCTCCTCGAGCAAGTTTTAATTGCTTCTGGTCATCCATCCCTGCCTTCCCTTTCCGTGGCCTAAGTCCTTGCTGTAAACGGTGGGTGCTATCTCTCAGCTCATACTTCCTTTCATAGCCTAGGCTAGGGAATTCACCATTGTCGATGAAGGAGCCATTTTCTAATACGGAGGTGCTTGAGCCTTCAGCATCATATCCCTTGGGACGAGAGTATTGACTAAAATGCATGCTTAGAGAGTCTCCTGGCTCGATGGCCTTATCTAGGTGAAAGATGGTGTATCCGAATAGATGGTGCTGGCTATCTATAGACACTTTGCATGAAAATTCTATATTTTCAAGTGTAATATTGTCTTCGATTTGTTTTTGAATGTGGATCTCAGATATGGCTGTGGGTTCTTCATTTTTCAAAATGTAAGAGCCTTCCAATTCATAAGCCTCTTCCCGTGGGTAAATCTCCATTAGCAAGTTGGTCTCAACTATACTTAACTGAGGTATGCCTTCATATTGCTTCAACTGCTTCTCGTATTCGGAGCGGAATTCTTGTTTTTCTGCATGTGACCATTTTTTATGCAGCACATTAGACTTATAGTAATTATGTGCGCCAGTAGTAATAACTAGCAAGAACAGAAGAAGTATTGCAATCCTAGTCTCGCTACTAATCCTGCTTCTTACTTTTAAAACCCTTTGCAAAAGGCTGCTAGCCTGTCCCCTGGTCGAAAGCAGGGCTGCTAGGATTATTAGCAAGGCGCAAATGAGGAGCCAATATAGCTTGGTCCATAGATAGGGAGTCATAGAAGATCCGTATCCGTTCATTTCACTGTAGGTGCTTAACCCACCACCACCGAAGTAGAGTAAGGTGTGATTACAGCCAACTGCATCAAGCACCATAACGATGATCAAGAAGACAAGGGAGATTAGAATTCCTAAGAATTTGTTATTGACCAACGATTGTATGAAGAAAGCCGCTACCGTAAAAACTACCAAGAAGGGAAGGATTTCTACAAAGAAACCTAGAAAGTAGACATCTAGGTCAAAGTGGTAGTAACCCTTAGATGCTTGAAAAACTAAGCCGCTAAGGATCAAACTTGCGATCAGTATGACATAAATTCCGATCAGGGCAGCTAACTTGCTAGCGATCACAATGATCGAAGAAACAGGACTTGCATCAGTCATAACATGCAAGTTGATGGCTCTTTCCTTCATATATAATTCTCCAGAGTAGAAAAGAAGGATGATGACAAAAAAGTACATGGCCATTTCTTGTAATTCCTCAACAATAAAGTAGGTAGTAGGGTAACTATCAACGCCATAAACAGTTCCTAGATTGATAGAATTCACTAGGATGATGATTGCTCCGCAAATAAGAATGGCCCAAAAAGAGGTTTCCTTTAGAAAGGATCGAAGGTAGAATGTACTTAGAGCGTAGAATTGCCGAATATGCGATCCCGGCCCATATTCTGGCGTAATTGAAGGAAGTCGAAGATGACTGAGCTTGGGTTTCGACAGTGCTTTTGGCGAAGCCTTACTTTTCGGCGCGCTTTTAAGGCTAAAAGAGAATTTGCGAAAACCGTACCATAGGGCAAGCAGACCAATAGAGATCCAAAATACCTTATTAACTAAAAGTTCGTTGTCAAAAGGAAGCAGGAGGGAGTTTCTTTCATCAATCGTCCAATCTTTGCTTATTTGAGTTATGGTGGTGAGTGAGAATGGATCTAAGATGGCCTGTAAGTATTCATTCTTAATGGCCTTGGTGAGTAAAAAGAGGACAAAGACGATGATTCCCTGAGTATAGACTACTAGCATTTTTCGACTCAAGGTGCCAGTCACAAAGAAGAGGGCGGAACCAAAGAATAGGGTAGGGAGGACGATACGAATAAAGTTTGAGAGGTAGGTGGTAGTGGCAAAAGGAAGCATTTCTAATTCAAGGTGCCAGGGCATCATTTCGCCCACCATCATTCCAAGTGGCAGAGCAAGGTAGATAAGTACCAAAATCAAGAAGGAGCCAAGAAACCTTCCTAGCAAGAAATCAGTCTTTTCTATGGGCTGGGTATACATGATCGGTGTAATTAGGTAGTTATCATCTCTAAGGATGGGTACTCCCATAATGATTGAAACGAGGATCATAAATATGCCACTTATCGCCCCCATCGTCTTGCCGACAACGATCGGAGCATTGAGTTTCATTTGACCTACTTCTACTCCTTGAAATATGAAGTCAACGCCAAAGATCGAGAGTCCAAAAAGGATGGCAAAAAAGAAATAGGTTTCAGGCCTTTTCATCCTGTAGACAAGTTCAAATCTTAGTATTTCTTTCCACATGCTTACAGAGTTTTAGATAGTTGGGTAAAATATACTTGCTCTAGACCTGCAGCAGCTAGTGAAAAGCCATTGCCAGGGTGATTGTCACTATAGATTTGAATCATAGGTCGGCCGAGAAAATGTTGTTCATTGATGACCTTGTATTGTGTCCGATATTCTTCGAATGCTTCACTTGAGATCGACTTTTCGTAGATCTTACCTTGTATTTCGTCTATTAATTCTAGAGGCCGACCCTCAAGCACCACCCTACCTTTGTTAATGATGGCCATCCGGGTGCACAATTCCTTTACATCATCTACTATGTGTGTAGAAAGGATGACGATAGCTCGCTCTCCAATTTCACTAAGTAGGAAGTAGAATTGATTTCTTTCCTTTGGATCGAGCCCTGCCGTAGGTTCATCTACGATCACTAGCTTAGGATTGCTAAGCAGGGCTTGCGCAATACCAAATCTTTGTTTCATTCCTCCGGAAAAGCCACCTAGATTATGATTCCTTACTTGATAAAGATTAGTACGCTCTAAGAGGGCGTCTACTACTTCCTTCCTGTGAGTCCTCTTAATGAGTCCCTTAAGGATGGCAAAATGGTGGAGTAGGTCGCTTGCAGAAACCCTCGGATAAAGTCCGAATTGCTGGGGAAGATAGCCAAGCGACTTTCTTACTTCTTTCTTTTCATTTAGGACATCTAGTCCATTGAGCTGTGCACTACCCGAATCTGCATCTTGCAAGGTTGCTAGGGTCCTCATCAATGTGGATTTTCCAGCTCCGTTGGGTCCCAGCAAGCCATACATACCAGTGTTGATTTCGAGGCTGACTTCCTGCAGAGCCTTAATGCCGTTGGCATAAGTCTTACTTAGCTTAGAGATAATTAATTTGTCCATTTCAGAATTATTGAGTTCACATTTTGAATTGAGACAAACCTATGGCTGGAAGCAGCTAGGTCCTAATTAATGTGATGAACGAGCAGGCCTATGCTTGGTATAGCTGTTTTTGAGTTGTTTGATCAAAAATCCCAGAAATCTTACCTTTTAGGTCCATTGGAGGGTTGTTTGTCAAATTATTTGCGGTAGAGCTAGGATCTTTCTAATATTGAAGCATGATTTCTAGAATTTGGGATAGAATGAGAGACCTTAATTCATGGTTCTTCTGGGCCATCATGATAGTACTAGGAATCGCAATCCTTATTTTCAATGATGTTTTCGGAGAAAGGGATGGCTTTATAGTCTTCAGCCTGCTCTACTTTTGTTTTCTGACGGTAGCCGTGCTAAGGTGGATATTTGCACAACTTAGATCTGTCATTTCTTTGAAAAAAGAGCGGACCAAAATGGAGATGTTACACCTCAAGAGTCAGGTTAGCCCTCACTTCTTCTTTAATACGCTGAACAACTTATATGGGCTGGTGGAAAAGGACCCAAAGAGTGCCCAAGACCTCATACTGAAGCTCTCCGACCTAATGAGATACAGCATATATGAGGGTCAGAAAGATTGGGTTAGCATAGAAAAGGAGGTCGACTACTTGCAAAATTATGTCTCGCTTCACAAGAATAGGTACCACAAAGAAGTGGAAGTTGATTTCCAAGTGAAGATTGAGAATTCTGCCTATAGGATTCGGCCGCTGCTGCTGATTTTGTTGGTCGAAAATGCATTTAAACACGGTGTGGAGAAACTAAGAGACTCCACCTTTGTAAGATTAAGCTTAGAGGCCTTGGAGGGTCGGATCCGATTTAAGATCACCAACAACTATGACCTGGAAGAAGAAGTCTCGGAAAATGGGATAGGATTGGAAAATCTAAAACGGAGATTAGAAATTGGCTACAAGGATTTGCATAAATTAGAAGTTAAAAGGGAGGCAGGTGTTTTTACTGCAGACCTATCACTAGATCAAGTATGACGAAATACCTTATTGTTGATGATGAGCCGATTGCGCATGATATCATAAAAGGATATTGCGACCAGCTTCCAGGGATGGAACTAGCTAGGAATTGCTATGACGCCTTAGAGGCGCTTGATTTTCTGAACAAAAACAAAGTAGACTTGATCTTTCTGGATCTGAACATGCCAAAGCTGAAAGGCTTTGACTTCCTAAAGACGTTGACGAGTCCACCGAAGGTGATTGTTACTACAGCCTATAAGGAATTTGCCTTGGAAGGATATGAGTTGAATATTGTGGACTACCTCCTAAAGCCTTTTAGCTTCGAGCGTTTTCTAAAAGCGGTCCACAAGGCGATCAAGCAAGAGGAGGTGAAACCGGAGCGAACGGTAATTGCTGATGACAATTCTAAGGAGACCATCTTCCTAAGGTCTAATAAGAAGTACATCCAGGTAGAGGTAAGAGAAATTCGCTTCCTGGAGTCTGTTGGGAACTACGTAAAAGTCCATACACTTAGTGAAACGATCATGGTCAGGGACAAAATTTCTGAGCTTATAACAAAGTCATTAAGTGAGGATTTCTTGAAGGTCCATAAGTCATTTGCAGTTGCGAAGTCGCACATTGATACTATAGAAGGGAATCGAATATTTGTGGGAGGTGATGAAATCCCTATTGGGAAGATGTATCGAGAGGAGGTGAAAAAACTTCGAACCTAGGGCAGAATTCTGTTGCTATTCCCTTTAAGTGCTCTTCCCCCTACAAGGGTATCCCGTCACCTCAGTGGAATTCAAGAGCACTAGTCAGTCCACTCAAAGGTTTCGATTACCTTGAGGACATCTGCCTTAACAAAGGAATAGATAGGCGCTATAGAATCGGGATTCACCTTACTATTGAAGTACAAAGATCCTCTAAAAAAGTGATTCAAAGAATCTGTCAGATAGAACTGAAAATTAGAAGCTACATCCCCTTTTAACTCAAAAAGCATCCCACTTACATCTTCCATTTCAATAGGGAAATCATCTCTGTATTGGGCCTTAATATTGTGCTTGCTCACCATTGTAAAGGCATCATTTACCATCTTGTCAAAGTGGGCGCGGTCACGAAGTGGAATGTAGCTGCAGTGTAGGTCCCCATTGAAAGGAGGAATCTTAAGATCAAACCAACATTCGTCAGCAGGTTTGCCCTCGAAAAAGAATCGATCTTTCTGGACATCTAGGTAGTCAGCATATTGGAAGGTAAATGAACAATAGTCCTTGTCAAATGTGACATAGTTTCTTTCGGGGAAATCTATTTTGGGGAAGGACCGAGGCTTAGGATTGTACAATTGCTCACTTCCGCAAGAAATGAAAACATTGACCAATACAAAAATCACTAATACCTGCCTCATCGTTTAATCATTAAATTAATCTTTTCGATCCTCTTATTCGTCATCGAAACGATCTTCAACTTATATGGATCTAGATCCAATTCACTATCGACCTTTGGAAATTTGCCAGTGACCTCTAAGAAGAGCCCAGCAAGAGAATCTGACTCACCCTTGATCTCGTCGAATACATCTAGGTCCTCACCTACCACCCTGCAGACATCATTGAGAAGGGTCTTACCTTCGAAAATGAAGTTGTTATCATCTATTCTAACGAACTCGATCTCACCGTCTTCATCAAATTCATCCCGAATATCGCCGATGATTTCCTCCATGATATCTTCAAGTGTAACTATCCCTGAAGTCCCACCATATTCATCCACCACTATGGCCATGTGTAATCGCTTAGACTGAAACTCTTTAAGTAGCTCGTTTATTTTCTTAGATTCTGGAATGTAGAGCATTTCCTTGCGAATGAACTTTTGCCAAGTGAAACCCGCATCCTCATCGGTATGCCCTAGTAAGTCCTTCACGTAAAGTATTCCCTCGATATTATCTAAGTCCTCCTCATAGACGGGTATTCTAGAGAAACCGGTGTCCTTGACGATTTTGAGCATCTCTGTGAAAGAAGTCTCATGATCTAGAGATACAAAGTCCATTCTGGAGGTCATAATTTGCTTGACCAGGACGTCGCTAAACTTCAAGATTCCCTTGAGAATATCAGCCTCCTCTTCAGCATTTTCCTCTTGACTTACTGTAAGATCGATGGCCTTGTCTATGTCGTCCTTAAGTCGCGACTTAGCTGATCCACGATGCTTATCTACTCTGCTCTCTATCCTATTCGACCAGCCTACTAAGATCTTACTTAGGCCCCCAAGAAGGAACATAAGAACAGAAAGTGGAATGGACATAAATTTTGCAAATTGAACCTTATTGATGTTGGCATATATCTTAGGGAGAACCTCCCCGAACAAGACCAATAAAAAGGTCACGCCAACCACAGTGATGATGAATATGATGGCGTTCGAAAGAGTTGGTATGGAGCTTCCCTTTAGAAAGAAGATGTTTTCTTGTAACCAGCTGGACCAGGGGTCAAAATAGCCGTCCGGCAGCAAGGCGGTGAAGATGAGGTCTGAAACAACAATGATGGCAATGTTGATAAAGTTGTTACTAATCAGGATGGTCGCCAATAGAGAGCGAGGTCGGTCCTTCAGCTTAAGTAGGCGTTCGTTGCCTTCCTCCTTTCTAAGCCCTTCTAAGTCATTGTTATTAAGAGAAAAGAAGGCGACTTCGGATCCGGAAATTAGGGCTGAGCTAGCTAGGAGTAGAAATAGCATTGCAAAAAGTCCTAATACACCATAATTGATCGATATTAGAAAGAAAAAGTGTATGAAGAATAACCCGGGTTCGGGTGGAGGTTCTGCGCCCAAAGTTTTAGGATTTCGTTATAGAATTTGTCATGATCTAGAAAGGAAGATCATCTTCTACACCAGAAAAATCTTGTGCTGCAGGTTTGTTGTCTTGCTTAGGCAAGTTAAAAACTGCTTTTTCACCGCCTGCATTTCCACCTGCTGGACTACTTCCAGAACTGCCGCTAAAGCTTTTCATTTCATCTTGGGCACTAGGAAAGTTGTTGCCACCATTGTCTCCAGAGCTTTCTCTTTTCTCAAGAATTCTAAAGTAGTTAGCCACCACATCTGTTGAATATCTGTCTTGTCCGTTTTGGTCTTGCCACTTCCTAGTGGTTAATTTTCCTTCTAGGTAGATCTGCATTCCCTTCTTAAGTGATCTTTCTGCCCGCTCAGCATTTCCACGCCATACAACGACATTGTGCCACTCAGTAAGTGTCTGCCACTCGCCACTTTTATCACGATAATTCTCATTAGTTGCAACTGAGAACTTCGCTACGACACTGCCACTTTCAAGGTGTCTTACTTCAGGGTCTTTTCCCAGGTTTCCAATAAGAATAACTTTATTTACCATTTCGTCTTTTTTATACTTTTCAATATATCGATTTCTCGCTTAAATACCAATCGATAATTTTTGGGAACGCAAATTTCCGCAAGTTTTTCCGTTCTACCAAGAAATAAGGTGACCCATTTTTAAATTTAAGCGCTTGAGCCTCAATAACATGAAAATAGATTTCCAAGTTCCTATGTGTAAGAATGTGCTTGTATGGGCCATCTATCCGAACTACTTCTCCATTTATTTCAATAGAACCGTGCTTAAAAATTTCGGCTTCATTTTCTACTTCGAGAAAATCATGAAGATGCTGCCATATGTCCTTCCCTACTCGCTTTTTAAGCACTAAGGTGTCCTTGTGAAAGACCATGGCATAGCGAATAAGGCGGTGCTTTTTCTTGATTTTTTTCACCTTCAAAGGGAGCTCTGAGACCATGTCCAGGTGGTAGGCTTGGCAGGCTTCTTGGATCGGACAAGTTGAGCAGGTCGGATTTTTCGGAACGCATTGCAGGGCCCCGAAGTCCATAATCGCTTGGTTGAATTCGGCTGGAGATTTAAAATCGAAGATGCCATCCAGTGCTGATTTGATAGCGGCTTGTCCCTCCTTAGTATCTATTCCATCTGTAATCCC
>CAZMYK010000004.1:0-25331 GCA_964570435.1 uncultured Saprospiraceae bacterium
TCTATAACTATGCTCAGGCATAACATTCCAATCATTGAACCCATGAGACATCAGTAGGGCAGCCTTCATGGGTCCCATGTCATTGAGATAGTCTCTACCAGCCCAGAAGTCATTGTAGTCGCCGGTTTCTCGGTCCATCCCCTCTGCCATTTCTTTGTCTCGAACATTTGCAATGCCATAGGGCCTCTTCTCTTCGTCACCACTATAAATGAAGTCGAACAGGACATCGATATCTTCTCCAAGATAACCTCCAGGAGATCTAACAAGTCCGTGAGACCTGTAGTAGTGGTAGTAGGAGGTATTTGGTGCAATGGGAATAATTGCCTTTAGACCTTCGACCCCAGTTGTAGCAGCAGCCAACGGCAAGGTGCCATTATAAGAGGTCCCTGTCATTCCTACATTTCCGTTCGACCAAAAGGCTTCGACCTTTTCGCTGCCGCGCTTTTCTGTGTATCCATTTTCTTTTCCACACAGCCACTCAATAACAGCCTTTGGAGCAAGTGATTCATTATCACCACCTACTGTTGGTACGCCATCTGATAGCCCAGTTCCTGGAGATGAAGAGTGTACAACAATGTATCCTCTAGGAACCCACTTTTTGATTTCGCTATTTGAAATGATGGGCCTTTCTCCCCTTCTTATAACCGGAGATGAGGCTCTAGGTCCAGCCTTTTCTCCTAGTTCATGTCTCACATTCCAGAAGGCCCCAGGAGTAGGACCTTGCACCCCTGCATAGTAAGGACTGGTAGCGTAGACAATGGGTAGTTTCAGGTCTGTCGAATCAGTCTGCCATGGTCTTGTGACCGAAACGTGCATTCGGTCTAAGAGGCCATCTCCATCAGTGTCAAATTCTGTTTCTACAAATAAATCATGTCGCACATACTTTTTCACATCGGAGAATTCCTCGACCACTTGGGCTTCTCCATCCTCGAATATGGGTCCAACCTGGGCAGAAATTCGAGGAAGAAAGACCACTGAAACAAATATCACAAAGGTGAAGGAAATGAGGATTGAAGAATTCTGATAATTCATGCGTAGGTATTTTTTTGTGCGGCTACAATAATAACACTTTTTTATGTGATGATTTCTATAAGTAATGAGACATTTTTCCTCTAGCTTTGATAACAATTCTTATGCAAAAGTTGTTATACTTTCATGTCGAAGAAAGATGATAAGATGATAGATGAACTGGTCAGACATAATGTCCCCTTTGTACTTTTTCGAGAACCTGGTAGCGAGACTAGAGTCGTGATTCAGAACAGTCCAATATCACGTAATGAAAGGACTAAAATGGATCAAAAAGGGTTCTATGCATTCCCATTTTCTAAGAGGGAGAAAAGCCAAGCAATATTTATAAAACCAGACTACGATCTACCACTAGCAAGTTTGTCTGAACTCGATATCGAGCTGAAAGAACTGGAGCTTGTTTCCGTAGATCGCTTGGGTTTGTATGAAGTAGGAAGAGATGAGTACATCAAAGACCTCAACAGATTTCTTGAAGAGTTTGATAGTCAAGGAATTAGAAAGGCTATATATTCAAGAGTTGAGGCACTTGGAAGTGCTGAAAGCTTAGACCTAAGAACCTTCTTTTTAGATCTTTGTGAAACCTATCCCAAGGCTTTTACCTACCTTTTGAATATCCCAGGTGATGGAATTTGGGCAGGTGCCAGCCCTGAACTTTTGCTTTCCTTTTCGGAGGGAAGGGCAAAAACTGTAGCCCTCGCTGGTACCCTAAAGATCGACAATAAACGTTCAGCTCCTGATTGGACGAGGAAGGAAATTGATGAGCACCGATTGGTAGAAAAGTATATCATGGCACTCTGTGAAAGACAAGAAATAAAATATGAGAAGTCTGCAGTCAGAACCTCCAATACCGGCAAGGTCTATCACTTGAAGTCAGACTTTGAGATGGAGATCGATTCCTCCAAAATTCAAGATTTTCTCCAAGAATTACACCCTACACCAGCCATTTCTGGACTTCCCCAAGACAAGTCTCTTAACCTAATTTATGAAGTAGAGAAGTACGATCGATCTTATTATTGCGGCTTCCTCGGTTATGTCCAAAATACAGAGCGATTTAACCTCTTCATCAACCTGCGCTGTATGAAGATTGTAGACAATCAAATCTACTTATTTGCAGGAGGTGGAATAACACCAGACTCTGACATAGAGAAAGAGTGGGAAGAAACAAAGATTAAAATGTCTACCTTGACCGATTTATTACAGAAAGATGTCGACCACGAAGAAATCAGTTCAGTCACTTGTTAAGATCTGCGAGCTTAAGGGTTTAAAAAATGTAGTCTTATCACCTGGGTCTAGAAATGCTCCGCTTAGCATCGAATTTGACAATAACAAGGGATTTGTCCACTTCCAAATAACAGATGAGAGGGTCGCTGGATTTTTTGCAATGGGACTTGCGCAGCAATCAAGCAAGGCAAGCATCATTTGTTGTACTTCCGGAACAGCAACTTTAAACTATGCTCCCGCAATTGCAGAAGCTTACTATCAAAGGATACCATTAATCGTGTTAACAGCTGATAGGCCTGTTCAATGGATTGACCAAGGAGCTGGACAAAGCATGAGGCAGAACAACATTTACTCTAATTACATCTTGAAGAGTTACCAGTTACCACAGAACATTTCAAGTACCCAAGACCAATGGTACAATGATCGAATGATCAATGAAGCTATCAATCTAGCCCATGGCGCAGTGCCTGGTCCAGTTCACATTAACATTCCTTTAGAAGAACCGCTATACGAAATAGAGGAGAATTCACATCTTCCGAAAATTATTCATCCAGTTGAAACGAAGAGGGCATTGACAGAGCACAGTGAAGCAGTTCTCAGGGAGATTTGGTCCTCTCATCCGAAAAAGATGATCATCTGCGGAATGCTTCCTAATGATCCAATCATTAACCACAGTATTAATAAACTTGCTGAGGATCCGTCAGTGGTCGTACTTAGCGAATCTCATTCGAATGTTAATGGAGCAAGGATATTTCAGTGCATAGATCGATTAATTGAAAGTTTGGATAAGCAACGCCTAGATAGATATGCTCCCGACCTACTAGTATCCTTCGGACACTCTATTATTTCTAAGAAAATTAAGGCCCTTCTTGCAGACTTAGATATTTCTTCCCACTGGCATGTAGACAGTATTAATAATCCAAATGACACTTTTCAGCAGCTAACGCATCACATCAAAATGGCACCTGTCGATTTCCTCAGGACATTTAATCCTTCACCGCAAAAGGAAGCGATTGATTATTGGAGTTTGTTTGACGATCATGAGCGCCTTTGTAGGATTGCACATGATGAATTTATCGAACGAGCACCCTTTAGTGATCTCAAAGCTTTTCGTTATATCTTGCCCTACCTACCTAGAAATTCGATGCTTCAGATGGGCAATAGTGCTTCTGTCCGCTATGTACAACTTTACAATCAGAGAGAAGACATTTCATACTTCGCTAATCGCGGAGTTTCAGGGATAGAAGGTTGCACATCTACCTCTTGTGGAGCCGCTTACAATTACTTAGGCATTACCACCTTGATTACAGGAGACCTTAGTTTTCTTTATGATAGCAATGGTTTGTGGCACAAGTACCTTAATGCCAATTTGCGAATTATTGTAATCAATAACCAGGGTGGAGGGATTTTTAGAATAATCAATGGGCCCTCATCTACACCTCAATTGTCAGACTACTTTGAGGCACATCATGACATGACTGCAAAGAAAAATGCCGAGAAGTTTGACTTGGATTACCTGGCTGTAGATGAAAGTGAGGCATTGGAATCTGCCTTGGAAACCTTCTTTCATCCATCGGATAAGGCTAAGATCTTGGAGGTTTTCACTCCCAGGATTAGTAACGATAAGGTGCTTGCAGACTACTTCCAATACATCTACAATAAGACCCATCTGTGAAGGCAAGATATCACAAACACCTGCTTGAGTTTAAGAAGCCGAGCGGAACATCCAGGGGGATCCTGAAGGCTAGGAATACTTACATCATTATTCTTGAAAAGGATGGAATATTAGGTCTAGGAGAAGCCAGTCCTTTGCAAGGCCTTAGCATCGATGATAGACCTGACTTTGAAGAAATATTGGCATCTGTACTTATCCGCATTCAAGAAGAAAACCTCGAATTGGCAGATATCGTAAAGGAACTCGACAATTGGCCAGCAATTAGGTTTGGGCTAGAGACGGCCTACTTAGATCTTGAGCAGGGAGGGCGAAGGATACCCTTTCCTTCTGACTTCACCTCTGGTGATGTTGGTATTCCAATTAACGGTCTAGTATGGATGGGTACGAAGGCTTATATGAAGGAGCAGATCACGTCTTTA
The DNA here is from genome assembly GCA_964570435.1 of uncultured Saprospiraceae bacterium. Taxonomy (GTDB): domain Bacteria; phylum Bacteroidota; class Bacteroidia; order Chitinophagales; family Saprospiraceae; genus Portibacter. The sequence continues at coordinate 4,342 of CAZMYK010000004.1, forward strand.
CTCGGAAGAGGATTTACATGTCTAAAAATGAAGATAGGGGCCATCAATTTCAAGGATGAATTGGAAATATTGACCGATATAAGGTCTACCTTTTCAGAAGCAGATCTTACCTTGCGGGTAGATGCCAATGGCGCCTTTGGCATTGATGATGCCCTGGAAAAACTAAAGAGACTTAGTGACTTGAAACTACATTCTATAGAACAGCCTATTGCTGCAGGTTTAGTCAATGAAATGGCAATGCTATGCGAAAAGACTCCCTTGCCCATTGCCTTAGATGAGGAATTGATTTCCACCAGCCCTAAGATCTTAGAGCGCATAAACCCTCAATACATTATTCTAAAACCCACATTGATAGGCGGATTTGAAGCAAGTGAAGCTTGGATAGCTGCCGCAGAGACAAAGGGTGTAGGTTGGTGGATTACCTCAGCCCTAGAAAGCAATATTGGGCTGAATGCAATAAGTCAGTGGACTTATAGGGTGGGAGCTCAAGGTCACCAAGGGTTAGGCACGGGAAGTCTTTACAAAAACAACTTTGAAAGCCCACTTGAAATAGTAAAAGAGCAAATACGACATAATGTGTTAAGAAAATGGGAACTCGATGGCGTTTTCTGATGTGATTCAAAAGTGGAAGGATCCCAATCCCTTCTATGAAGTGACTACATCTGGGAGTACTGGCCACCCAAAGGTGATCAGGATTTCGAAGCTACATATGGCAGAATCAGCGCGCATGTCACTCAAGTATTTTGGCTTGCGTAAAGGGACTAAGGTCTTATTGGTCTTACCTACTAATAAGATTGGAGGTGTGATGCTTTGCGTCAGAGCAATTGTCGGAAAATTAATCGTAAAAGAACTCACACCTAGATTGAACCCATTGCTGGATAGCGAGGTCGGAGAGGTAGATTTTTGTTCTTTAACCCCAGCTCAGCTTAGGGCGATTCTAAAGGAACCTAGAAGCAAAATTAAACTTCGAAAGATTAAGAAGATTCTGTTAGGAGGATCAGCGGTTCAGGAAGAAACGCTCAATGAAATCCAAAAATTGGAAAGTGAATTTTTCCATAGCTATGGAATGACTGAGACCATCAGCCATATTGCAGTAAAGAATCTCACGAAGCGTGAAAAGAGCTTTAGGGCTTTAGATGGAGTCACTTTTTCTTGTGACCAAGATCAAAGACTAAGAATTTCAGCTCCTAAGATATTGCAAGAGGACTTGTTAACGAACGATCTTGTTGAGCTGCTAGGAAGCAAAGAAATGATTTGGCTGGGACGCTTTGATAACGTTGTAAACTCTGGAGGTGTCAAGTTGATTCTAGAAGATATTGAAGCCAGAATTAGGGCTTCCTATAGGGGAGATTTTTACCTCAGCAAGGAAGAAGATGAGGATTTTGGAGAACGGATAGTAATGATTGCGAAAGAAGAAGTTGGTGAAGAAGCTTTCTCAAAACTTGGGAAATTCGAGCGACCTAGAAACATGTATGTGGTCGACAAATTTACTTACACAGAAAATGGAAAACTGCTGAGGCTCACACCTCAGCAGCTTAAGGATTTATAATTTTGCAAATTTTGTAGATTCGACATTACCTCTTGCATCGGTAATTAAAGCTACGAAGTGACCTGTCTGCTGTGCAGAAAGATTGATCGCCTTCTCATTTTCGTTTCGTTCAAATGCGCCCTTATATACTCTAACACCGGCCATATCAAAAATCTCTATGCTTTGAAGTTCTTTTTCGGATGTGATCAATAGCTCGTTTCTTGTGCTGTTATAACCAACGATGATGCCGTCGGTTTTCCGAAAATCTACCATCTCTACTTCAGAATAGCGCTCGTTGCCATTGAAATCTACTTGCTTCAGCCTATAATAATTTACACCCTGTGATGGATCCCTGTCGAGAGCTTCATAAGTAATTTCTTCGGAAGCATCTCCTTCACCTACTATAAATGAAAATTCCTGAAAGAATTTCCCATCTGTGCTTTTTTCTAGGTAGAAGCCTTCGTTATTAGATTCAAAAGAGGTAGCCCACGAAAGTTGAGTCATATCACCTTCCTTTACTGCATTAAAATATGTAAATTCCACAGGTAAGACTCCTGCAGCATCGAACTTGCAGGTCATTTGAGCATGTGTAAATGTTAATGTTGCTGAAATAGAGCCTTCATAGTCTGTGCAGCTGCACACGCCTGCTTTCGTATATATTACTTCATTACCAGAGCAGTGAAATTGAGCAATGTAGACACCATTAGACTCTTCATAACTGCTTTCTGAAACAATCATAGTCTCTGCAGGTGCATCTACAGCTTCTAAGGCCTCAGCAGTGGATGGATATTCAATAATTATACAAGATCCTTCCTTCATACGGATCTGTGATGGACAGGTATCTCCTTGCGCTTGAAGCGAAACAGAGAGTCCCAAGAAAACAAAAATTAAGGTTGTTGATAGCGTAGTTTTCATTAAACTAATATTTTATTTAGTAATAATATATAAGATGCACAAACCGTGCCTAAAAGAGCAAAATTACGATCTTTTTTGATATAATATGCTGATTTGTAATTTAATACATGTTAAATTATTATTTAATGTGAAATACCCAGCTTGGTCTCCTTGAAATTTATTGGCCATACCCTTTCATATGGCAAGTAGAGTTTTTCTATCATTGCAAAATTTTTAAGTAGTCTGCCTAGCATGATTGGAAAGGAAAAAACCATTCAATACGCACACCATGATAGGCACCCAGGTAAGTTTGTATCACTCAGTGATGTCGACCAAGTTGTTGAGCTTGAGGCTGACAATCAATGTGTCCTTAGGATTGAAGTACTAAGCCCCAAGATCATAAGGTTTCGTTATTCTGTTAGGTGGCATTTCCTATCGGATTTCTCGTACGCAATTGATCCTAAGTTCACGAAGTCTAAGGTTGACTACCTTATTTTTGAGGATGATGTCAAAATAGAGATCAAAACTTCCTTGTTAGAAGTCCATATATTAAAGGAGGGTCTTTCTGTCCTGATTTATAACCAAGAGGGAGACCTATTGAACTCCGACGAAAAGGGATTTCATTGGGAAGAGGATGAAAGGTATGGAGGAGAAATTGTCAAGATGACAAAGTCAGCCATCGACGGTGAAGCTTTCTTCGGATTGGGTGATAAGACTTCTTCTCAAAATATTCGAGGAAGGAGGTACACAAATTGGGGGAGTGATGAATTCGGTTATACTGGCGCATCAGATCCTCTTTACAAGAACATTAACCTCTATTATGGTTTCCATGACGGTTTAAGTTATGGAATTTTCTTTGACAATAGCTTTAGGACCCACTATGACCTAGGATTAGAACGATCAGATGTACTAAGTTTTTGGGCCGAGGGTGGCGAAATGAACTACTACTTTTTTTATGGAGAGGACTTGCTTGATGTTTCCAGCCAGTATGCAAATTTGACTGGAGTTCCAGAGCTGCCTCCACTGTGGTCTTTGGGATACCAACAATGCAAGTGGTCATATTTTCCCGAGTCTAGAGTGAAAGAAGTCGCTGCCAAGTTAAGGTCAGAGAGGTTGCCTTGCGATGCGATCTACTTAGACATCGACTATATGGATGGATTTCGCTGTTTTACGTGGGATTCTGAGAGATTTCCCGATCCTAAGAAATTGGTTGCAGATCTTAAGAATGAGGGTTTTCAAGTGGTTTCCATTATTGATCCGGGCATTAAAATCGACATCGACTATGAGGTCTTCAAGGAAGGATTAGAAAAAGACTACTTCTGTAAGAGGGCTGATGGTCCATATATGCAAGGAAAGGTTTGGCCAGGGGAGTGTTACTTTCCTGATTTTACGAGACCTGAAGTTAGAGATTGGTGGGCAGGATTATTCGAAGATTTAGTAGGAAACGTTGGACTGGCAGGAATCTGGACAGACATGAATGAACCAGCTGTCTTCGAGGTGCCATCGAAGACCTTTCCCCCTGATGTCCGCCATGACTATGATGGTCACCCATCTTCTCATCGAAGGGCACACAATGTCTACGGTATGCAGATGGCACGAGCCACATCTGATGGTGTGAAGCGATTTAACAGTGGCAAGCGACCTTTAGTAATTACGAGGTCTGGCTATGCAGGAATGCAGAGATACACGAGTACTTGGACAGGTGATAATCTGGCTAATTGGGACCACCTCTATTATGCGCACATGCAGACCCTGCGTCTCAGCATTAGCGGGGTCTCTTTCTGTGGTTCGGACATAGGTGGATTTATTGACCACCCAAGCGCGGAACTCTTTGTGCGGTGGTTTCAGCTAGGAGTATTCCATCCTTTTTTCAGGAGCCATTCTTCAGGTGACCATGGTGACCAAGAACCTTGGCTGTTCGGAAAGCGAGCAAGTGAAGAAATCCGCAAAGCCATAGAGCTGAGGTATCAACTACTCCCATACATCTACACATGCTTTTATGAGCACACTAGGACCGGAAAACCGATGTTAAGACCAATGATTTTCCAGAATTGCGGGAAAAAGCCCTACCTCACCAACAATAATGAGTCAGCCTTCCTTGGGGAACATATTTTGTATTCTCCAGTGCTCTTGGAGGGAATGAAAGAGAAGACGATATTTCTACCAGAGGGTGCTTGGTATGATTTCGGATCATCAGAAAGGTATAACGGAAATAGGACACATTCAATTCCAACCCCGCTTTCCAAGATTCCAATGTTTGTTAAGGAGGGAGCCGTGATTCCTTTGTATCCAGTGATGCAATATGTGAATGAACGAAGGATTGAAACGGTGACACTTAACGTCTATTTCTCTAAGAATAAGGCTGAAAGTAGGTTTTACTGTGATGATGGTGATGGATATTCCTACACGCAAGGCAATTACAGGGAAGCAGTATTTAACACTCAAGGAGGGCAGTCGCACTTTTTTCTAGGTCAATCTTACGAAGGTGACTTTGAGCCCGACTTCCAAGACTATAGAATACGTCTTGTTGGATTGTCCGCGATCGAACTAAGTGTGAAGGTGGACGGTCTTCCCGTGGATGACTTTCAAATAAATAGTAGTAACATTGTGGTAATCATGGTAAACAGGAACTTTAAGACATTGGCCATCGAATTCTAATGAAAATGAAATACCTCATCTTAATCTTAACTTTCCTCGGCATCTTAACGTCATGCCAAGAAGGTGAAAAAGAGAAAGGACCTACTTTTGAAGTAAATACAGATCTAGAAATTCCTTCTGAAATGCAGGCAGTGCTAGATGCACATGGCGGATTAAGTCTCTGGAAATTAATGAGGTCAATGACCTATGAATTAGATCGGGGCGAAAGCAGAGAAAAGCATCAGGTGGACCTACTTAACCGCAAAGTTCGGCTTGAAGAAGATACGTGGCTCATAGGATATGATGGAGAAGAAGTATGGGTGAGTCCTAGCAAGCAGGCCTATGGTGGAAATTCAGCTCGCTTTTATCATAATCTACTCTTTTACTTCTACGCAATGCCCTTCGTTTGTGCAGATCCTGGAATCAACTACCAAGTTCTAGAGCAGACGGAGATCCAAGGTGAAACCTATGGTAGAATTAGAGTGAGCTACGATAATGGCGTTGGCGATGCTCCCGATGACGAGTATATAATCTGCTACGACCCGAAGACCAAGAGGATGGAATGGTTACTTTATACCGTGACCTACTTTTCGAAAGAAAAGGGCAAGAAGTACAATGCCTTACATTATAGAGACTGGAAGGAAAGCCATGGTCTATTGCTTCCTGAGACAATGATTGGATATAGAACTTCAGGTGATAGCATTACAGAAAAGAGGTATGAAAGAACATTCGAAAACCTAATCTTGTCACCCACTCCCTTCGACCAGACGATTTTTGAAATGCCACAGGAAGCTGAAATCGATAGTTTGCAGTAGGTGCTGAAGTCCACCGCAGTGTCAAAGGTCCAACAAATCGTCAGGGCTTGGACATCGGGTTGGGTTTCGATACTAAGTCAGCAACATTTATGTGTAATAAGATATTTTTATAAACATGAGGAATCTACTTGCCTTTTTGTTTATTGTTCTTTCGGTAATTTCTGGGCTTAGCCAGACTTGCTGTTCGAGTGGAGTTCCTATCGCCTCCAACTTGGGGTTTCAGCCCCAGGGTGGGAATGTACTTCAGCTCTCTCTGGCTTACGAATACAATCGACTTACAAGCTTATACAACGAAAGTGTTGTCCTTGACGATGATCGGAGATTAAGAACCACGAATACTGCTCTTTTCAGAGCCGCATATGGATTGCATAAAAGAGTAGACCTCGAAATATTGCTGCCCTATGTGCGACAGTTGAGAGAAGTTACCCTCAATAGTGGTGAAAAGGAAAGAGATGGGGGCCAAGGAATTGCCGACGCTACACTGCTAACACAGATTACAGTGGTGGAAAACCAGTTTGCAAGTTTTTCAATAGCAGGTGGAATCAAGCTCCCAACAGGTGCGAACGATCTTAGGAATAGGCTTGGTTTCCTTCTTGTGAATGACCTCCAACTGGGCTCCAATAGCATTGATTATTTGGCTAGAATTGCATTTGTAAGAAACCTATCAATGCGCCCATCTGTGTCATTATTCTTTAATTCGACCGCTATTTTTCGAGGAGCAAATGATGAATACCTTGGTAGCCAAAAATACAAATTCGGTAATGAGATTCAAGCAAATCTCGGTTACTCTGATCAAGCCTTTCTTTGGAAAACGCTTGTTTATCCAAGCTTGTCTCTAAGATTTAGGCACGCTGTACGCGATGAAGTGAATGACAATTCCTTAGAAAATACTGGAGGTAGCTGGTTATTTGGCAGGGCTAGCTTTGGTGTAGATCTTTACAAAGGAAACCGATTGAGCATTGCTGGAGAGTATCCATTGTTTACTAAGGTAGATGGTACCCAATTAAGTCCTGACTACATTATCAATTTCTCTTACTACAAGGCAATTGATTTCAGCAAGCAGAGTTTCTAATTTTCGTAGATTAGTAAGTTAGGATAAAAAGCTGCCCAGGAGAACCAATAACCAATGAATTGTTCCGGCTGTTCAAGACGGTCATCTGTTAATCTAGACCTGCCAAATATGTCATATTGATTTCCTAAATCATCCTGAACGATGTAAGGAAATTCATTCATCAGCGGGTCAAAGGCTCTTCCTTCAGTCGGATAGAAGGCAGTGATATAATTTTTAGCCTTATTTCCCACCACCATAATGTTCTTACCCCGATAGGTATCGATAATGATCTCATCTGTCTCGCTTAGAAAGTTGTCAAAACCATAAATCTTAGGAACACCAAATTCTAGGACACCAAGCACTCTATCTTTTGTTTTTTTACGATTATCTGTGTTGGATAGTGGGAAGATGAGGTTGTTGTGATTAGTCCGATAGTCGCCATAGGGATAATTTCCATAGTTTCTTGAAAAACCGGTCTCGGTACTAAGTACCTCGATGTTATCGATCTTCTTCGCTTGTTCCCATGTGGTTTCGAAGACAGGACTAGTTTCTACAGAATCACCTTGGTTTTCACCATTTACGCAGTCCAATCTCATCTGTGACCAATTGCTATCAGTCTCCCTGTCATATGGTATTAGGTTACTATTATAAAGGAGGCCACTAACTCCGAATGTAGTCTCCTTTCCATTAATTGTTCGATTCCAATTGCTTGCGGTTCCAGTCAGTGGGCAGTAAGTCAAGGCAAAAGCAAAATCATCGACGCGGTCATTCACAATTTCATGCCAGTCTAATACGGGATGAGGGTAGACCCGTGTAGTCTCACCTACAGCTACTACTACTACGAAGTCGCTATCAAATAGGTAGTCAACCTGCTCAGGTCCAATAAAGTTAGGGATATCTATAGAAGGAATCCCATCTTTGCCTGGTCCTCCATCAATAACTTCATCACTTGGAATGAGCCATTCCCCTGGTAAAACCTCTTCCTCCTCTTCTTCGTTGGTGCCAAGAGGTCCGCTTCCTTGCGGATTGCAAGCAAGTAAGGAAGTAACAAGCACAAGTGCAAAAAATGTTCTCATCTCTAATGATTTATATTTATTAACATCAAATTAAGAAGTATTGCTCTCAAATATCCCTAGATTATGACCTTCGTGTCTAGTTTGGGACAGTTTTAGCCCTCTTCTTCCAAGGCTCTATTGAAACCAATCGGGTTGAATCCACTTTTTTGCATTGGTTCATCATCATCATAGTCTTCCCAATCTGTGACATCTTTTAGGAAGATTTCCATATGTCTAAAGATGAAAGGAGTTTTCAGTTCGTCTGGTCGCAGGATTTCAATCGTCTTTGGAGGACGTGGGTCGCCATATCCTTCGATATGCGGAAGTGCCATCATGACCAGAACTTTACCATTGAAAAGCTGCTGATAGATGAGCGCTCCATTACTTTTAATCATTGGTCGTTTTACAGTATCATCTACTTTTTCAGAAATGCCGCTTGTAGTTCTTCCCAAGTTAAAGATCACTAATTCCATATTTTCGACCTTGTCCTGAATTTCCACTTCAGCATCCAATTCCGTTTTCGACGAAATGGTCTCAAGGGTCTTTACAATCATATCGCGAAGCCCTTCATTCCAGTCCTTTCTAAACTGGACTGTGTTGGCTAGAATTTCTTGGTACTTTCGAACCTTTTGTTGAATCTTGATTAAGTCAGCGTCCATCGTTTCATTTTAATTTATAGCATCGAAAATATCAATAATTACTGACTCAAGCTCTCAGGCTTCCATTTTCCTCGAAATTCCTTGCGATTACAGCTTCTACATTCACATTCTCTATCCTGCTTTCTAACCAAGCAACTATATCGAGGTAGAGGAAGGGTCTTCTTTCGAATGGCATTTTTCTAATAACGATCAACTTGTCGCGAAGATCCTCAAACTCACTAATTAGGTCTTCGGGCATTATTCTAGGTGTCTTACGAAGGAACTTGAATATTTCTTTTTGTACCTCATGGAGGTCATTCATTTTGGAGAGAAAGCGGTAAACGGATCGTATCTGATAGGAGATCAGTAGTTTGTTACCCAACTCAAAGTGTGCGATCAGGTTTAGAATTCTTGCGAAACTTTGGATGTCCTCTCGAACCTTGGGTAGGTAGTTGTTAATGATCAGGTTGAGGTAGTGGATCGCATCTTCATTTCTTCCCGCGCCAAAGTAGAGGCAGGCAATCTTGTAGTAGAAGACCATTATTCGGTGAGGATCCCAATTGTACATGTTGGTCCTCAAACTGTCTGCAAGTTTTGGCATTTTTTTGATGCCTTCGGTAAAGCTTCCCTCCATGTAGTGGAGATTGATGAGGTGGACATTTTCGAAGAGGGAGAGGAGGGATGCAACGTTTCTATTAATGGGTTTTCCGAAATCCTCTTTAAACATCATTAAGGTATTGAATGCCTGCTTAAATTTTTTATACTTCCCAGCTAGGAACAGGGCATTCAGAACATTGTGTAGACCTTTGATGTAAGAGGACGTTTCCTTTTCGATCATATTGGGATATTCCTCGAAAAGATTGACCCAACGTTGTGCATATCTATAGTAATTCAGAAAGTCATGAATCATATTGGAGTACCAAACATAGGACTGAAAGTAGTACATCTTCTCGTAGAAGTCTAAGTCTTTCAATTCGTAGGTAGGAAGGATGTCTTCGAAGAACTGCGTCACGTAGGTATAGTCTTTCTTATTTCTGACAAAACCATGTCTAAGGTATAAGCCATATAACTGTAAGGAAGCTGAGGATAGACTTGCGGATTTTTGATTTCTGTGAATAAGGAAGTGTGATATTTCATCTAACTCTATGGCCTTTGCTGACATACTTCCAGTGATGTGTTGGGATTCTATATGCTTTTCGAATTCCACCATATTCTGTGCAACCATGTATTGCTTTTTTTCAAGCGCCAAATTTTTTGCCTTTTCTAGAATTTCAAGACTGGCCTTATACATACCCTTGTCGTATAGCACGTAGGCGTAGTCAAGTTGTTCGTTCAGATAGATGTCAATGTTTCTACGTCGGTGAAAGAGTCGCAGGGATGCCAAAAGTTGTTTGTATAGATTAGACTTGATATTGGCTATTTGAGATCGCTTAATTCCAGGTATCTTCTTGATGATGTCTTGGTCATTTTGAATCTTGTACTTATCTAAATAGTCGAATAGCAGGACGAACAAGGACTCCTTAGCTCCAGCGTTTCTTCTAGAAAAAATCTTAAAATGTCGCTTTTCGGCCTGTGAGAGTGAATTTATCAGTTGAATCAAGGTCTTGTTATTCTGACTTGACATTGTATAAATGTATATTGTAATTATTTAATAAACAGATACTTATGAACTAAATTTTAGCTTTAGAAATCGTAAGATAATGGAATTTTGGACTTGCCAGTGAGAAACACTGAAATATATTTGATAGTTATAGAAACAGAAATCAAAATAGAAAGAGATGTCTGCAGAGAAAGTCCACATTTTCGATACCACACTGAGAGATGGCGAGCAGGTGCCAGGCTGTAAGCTAAATAAGAAAGAAAAAATAGAGGTTGCCCTAGCCCTAGAAGAGTTAGGAGTTGACATCATCGAGGCTGGCTTTCCAGTTTCAAGTCCTGGAGATTTTGAATCCGTAACAGAGCTTTCGAAGATCATAAAGAACGCCACTGTTTGTGGTCTTTCTAGAGCTGTTGAGAATGACATTAAGGTCGCAGGAGAAGCTCTTATTCATGCAGCTCGTCCAAGAATTCATACTGGCATAGGGACTTCAGACTCTCACATTCTACACAAGTTTAAGTCTACGCAAGAGAAGGTCCTAGAACGTGCAATCAAGGCTGTGAAGTATGCGAAGTCTTTCGTGGAAGATGTTGAGTTTTATGCCGAAGATGCTGGCAGGACCGACCAAGAATATCTCGCTAGAGTATGCGAGGCTGTCATTAAGGCCGGTGCTACAGTACTGAATTTGCCAGATACCACTGGGTACTGCCTTCCTGAGGAGTATGCGTCTAAGATTGCCTACCTAAGAGATAATGTTAAAGGCATCGAAAAGGCAGTCCTGTCTACCCACTGTCACAATGACTTGGGAATGGCTACTGCAAATTCTATTGCTGGGGTTCAAGGTGGGGCAAGACAAGTAGAATGCACCATCAATGGTGTAGGAGAACGAGCAGGAAATACTTCCTTAGAAGAAGTTGTCATGGTGATCAATCAGCGATTCAAAGGGCAATTCGAGACAGGTATTAACACAAAATTGCTAAACCAAATGAGCCGCCTTGTTTCAGATAGAATGGGGATGCCTGTTCAGGCAAATAAGGCTATAGTTGGTGCGAATGCTTTCGCTCATTCCTCAGGAATTCACCAAGACGGAGTAATAAAGGAGAGGTCTACGTATGAAATTATGAATCCCCTCGATGTTGGGGTCGACCATTCTTCATTTATCCTGACGGCAAGAAGTGGAAGAGCAGCAATTGCTTATCGAGCAAAACTAATTGGCTTCAATCTTACAAAGGAAGAACTAGATATCGTTTATGGCCATTTCCTTGTTTTGGCAGATCAAATGAAGCAAGTGGAAGATGCTGATTTAGAGCAACTATTGAAAACTAAGCTATACTCACTTGCTAGATAGGGAACTACGAAATATTACCATTTTGCCTGGAGACGGCATCGGCCCTGAGGTGATCGCTCAAGCAGAAAAGACAATACAAGCCATTGGCTTTCGATTTGACCATGAATTTAGCTTAGACTATGGGATCATCGGTGCAAAGGCAATCGATGAAAAGGGAACTCCTTTTCCTCCTGAGACCCTTGAAAAATGTAAGAAGTCTGATGCTGTCTTGCTTGGCGCGATAGGAGATCCAAAATATGACAACGACCCCGATGCAACAGTTCGACCAGAGCAAGGGTTATTAGGGCTTAGAAAGCAACTTCATCTCTACGCAAATATCCGACCGATTAAGGTCTATCATATGCTTAGGCACCTCTCTCCGCTCAAGAATGATCGAATAAAGAATGTCAACCTAGTTATCTATAGAGAATTGACTGGGGGCATATACTTTGGAAAGAAGGGACGATATGAAAATGGTAAGATAGCCTATGACCATTGTGTCTATTCGGATAGTGAAATACGTCGAATCGCAAAACTGGCCTTCGAAGCTGCGATGAACAGAAGGAAGAAACTTTGCCTGGTAGACAAAGCCAATGTGATGGAGACATCAAGGCTTTGGAGGTCTGTAGTGAGGTCTATGGCTAAGGAGTATCCTGAAGTGGAAACTTCGTATTTGTATATAGACAATGCGACTATGCAACTCATGATTGAGCCGTCGCAATTTGACATCATACTTACATCAAACCTTTTTGGTGATGTACTTAGTGATGAAGCTAGTGTAATTGCAGGATCGCTTGGCTTGTTGCCATCAGCAAGTATTGGGGCTTCAGCTTACTTGTTCGAGCCCGTACACGGTTCATTTCCCCAAGCAGCAGGAAAAGACATAGCTAACCCCATTGGGACTATTCTATCAGTTGCAATGATGTTTAGACATTTTGGAATGGAGCAAGAGGCAAAGGAGGTAGAAAGAGCGGTGAGTTTATGCATGACGGAGGGGATCATGACCATCGATCTAGATGTAGAAGTACATTATAGTTGTTCCCAACTAGGGGACTTAGTCTACAGCATTATTGCAGAAGACTTAGAGCAAATAAATAAAAGGCAATTAAGTGTAGGGTCATCTAGTATTATTTAGTGTACTTTTGTTTTAGGACAAGTTGTTTTGATTTTGAGACAGTGAAGTTCTACAACTTAGATGTTAAAATATGTTTAGAGAATCAGTCACTATTATTGTCGGAAAATTAGAATAGAGTATAGCGAAGAACTATAATATATAAAGTCGCTTTTACTCAAAAGTGGCTTTTTTTTATTTAATAGAAATATGGAAAAAAACAAGTACAGTAAGCATGTAACACAGGATCCTACGCAGCCTGCTGCTCAAGCGATGTTATATGCCTTGGGTTTGACAAGTGAAGATCTCAAAAAGCCACAAGTGGGTATAGTATCTACAGGATGGGAAGGAAATCCTTGCAACATGCATCTGAACGATCTAGCATCAAACATTAAGTCCAATATCGATCGCGACCAACTAATAGGGCTGATTTTTCATACCATCGGTGTGAGCGATGGGATCAGCATGGGAACTGCAGGAATGAATTTCTCGCTACCCTCTAGGGACATTATTGCCGACTCCATAGAGACGGTTGCATCCGCCCAATGGTATGATGCCATTATTGCCGTTGTGGGTTGCGATAAGAACATGCCGGGAGCGATGATGGGAATGGCCAGATTAGACAGACCAGCTATCCTTGTATATGGCGGAACAATCAGTCCAGGGTGCCACCTTGATGAAAAATTGGACATAGTGTCAGCCTTTGAAGCCCTAGGGAAAAAAGTTGCAGGAAGTATTTCTGAAGAGGACTACCTTGCTGTAGTGAAAAAAGCCTGCCCTGGACCTGGGGCATGCGGTGGTATGTACACAGCTAATACAATGGCTTCTGCCATAGAAGCAATGGGGATGAGTTTGACATTTAACTCCTCTATACCAGCTACTTCAGATGCAAAGAATAAGGAGGCTGAAAGAATAGGTAGGGCGATTCAGAATCTAATCGAAAAAGATATTAAGCCTTCAGATATAATGACTAAGGAGGCATTCGAAAATGCAATCAGGACCATTATTGTCTTGGGTGGTTCTACGAACGCTGTGATGCATATTATTGCCATGGCAAAGGCAGCCGATGTGGATATTAGTATCAACGATTTTCAAAGATTGTCAGATGTCACACCCTTCTTAGCAGATCTCAAGCCGAGCGGTAAGTATGTTATGGAAGACCTCTTCAACGTGGGAGGTGTACCTGCTGTGATGAAGCACATGCTTGAACTGGGAATGTTGCATGGAGACTGCCTTACTGTTACTGGGAAGACCATAGCAGAAAATCTGGCTGAAGTGCCTTCACTTTCTGAAGGACAAGCCATCATTAAATCTGTAGATGCACCGGTAAAGCATACGGGCCATCTTCAGATCTTGTATGGAAACTTGGCACAAGAGGGATCTGTGGCGAAGATTACTGGAAAGGAAGGTGAGGTGTTTTCAGGCATCGCTCGTGTATTCAACGCTGAGCAAGATGCCAATGATGCGATAGTAGCGGGACATGTCGAGCCAGGACAAGTTATTGTCATTAGATATTCAGGTCCCAAGGGTGGGCCTGGAATGCCAGAAATGCTAAAGCCAACTTCTGCCATTATGGGTGCTGGGCTTGGAAATTCTGTTGCCTTAATCACGGATGGTAGATTTTCTGGAGGAACCCATGGTTTCGTTGTTGGTCATATTACTCCTGAGGCAGAAGTAGGAGGCAATATTGCACTGATAGAAAATGACGATGTCATTACGATCGATGCTGTAAATAATAAGTTGACCTTGGAAGTCGCAGAAGAGGAAATAGAAAGAAGAAGGGCAGCATGGGAGAAACCTCCACTCAAAGCTAAGAAAGGGATTTTAAGAAAGTACTATAATTCAGTTTCTACAGCCTCTGAGGGTTGTGTAACTGACCATTAACTAAATGATTGGGTATGAATAGTAAAGCTATATACACAAAAGCGAGTCCATCAGAAAATGGTAAGACCGTCCGGATTACAGGAGCGGAAGCGATCATTAGGTGTCTTCTTGCAGAAGAAATAGACACCATATTTGGCTACCCTGGAGGGGCAATCATGCCTTTCTATGATGCCCTATATGACTATGAAGATCGATTGACCCATATTCTTGCAAGACATGAACAAGGGGCGATTCACGCAGCCCAAGGTTATGCACGGGTAAGAAGGGAAACAGGTGTCTGCATCGCTACTTCTGGACCTGGAGCAACCAACCTTATCACTGGAATTGGAGATGCGATGTTGGATTCCACTCCACTTGTCTGTATTACTGGACAAGTCCATTCCTCAGTATTGGGTAGTGACGCCTTTCAAGAAACGGATGTGATAGGATGTACAACACCTGTATCAAAGTGGAACTACCAGATTACCAAGGCCCATGAAATCCCTGAGGTGATGGCTAAGGCTTTTTACATAGCAAACTCGGGAAGACCAGGTCCAGTAGTGATCGATATTACCAAGGACGCGCAATTTGCTGAACTAGATTTCAGCTATCATAAGAAACCTAGGATTCGCAGCTACTTTCCAAGACCTAAATTGAACATGTCTGAAATAGAGGTCGCAGCCACAATGATCAACGAGGCAGAAAGGCCATATATCCTAGCTGGGCACGGAATTCAGATCGCACATGCCCAGGAAGCCTTCCAAGAATTCGTGGAAAAAAGTGGAATACCTGTAGGGTGTACGATTCATGGCTGGGGTTCACTTCCTAAGAAGCACAAACTCAATAAGGGGATGTTGGGCATGCATGGGAATTATGGTCCTAATGTACTAACCAATGAATGTGATGTTCTGATTGCAATCGGAATGCGATTTGATGATCGAGTTACTGGAAATCTTGAGAAATATGCTAAGCAAGCCAAGGTAATCCACATAGAAATAGACAAGTGCGAAATAGGGAAGAATGTTCCAGTTGATGCACCTGTCCATGCAGATGCAAAGGAAGCACTGATGGCCCTCATTGAAAAAGTAGAAAAGAAATCCTATCCAGAATGGACAGGGCGATTTGATGAGCATGCTGACATCGAACATGAAAAAGTGGTCACTAAGGATCTTGCTCCAGATCCAGACGGAAAGATCAAGATGGCACAAGCCATCAAGAGATTAAGTGATATGACAGATGGCCAGGCCATCGTTGCAACAGATGTGGGTCAACATCAGATGGTTGCTGCCAGATACTATGAATACAATGGAACCAACCAATGGGTTTCTTCTGGTGGAGCGGGTACAATGGGCTACGGCTTGCCAGCTGCTTTTGGTGCACAACTTGGAAATCCAGATAAGACTTGCATCTGCGTAGTTGGAGATGGAGGATTCCAAATGACCCTGCAAGAACTAGGAATGTGTTCGCAGTGGAATGTTCCAGTGAAGATCCTCCTTCTAGACAATGAATACCTAGGAATGGTGAGGCAGTGGCAGCAGCTTTTCTTTGAGAAGCGGTATTCGTCTGTGGCCTTGACCAATCCTGATTTTATCAAAATTGCTGATGGTTTCGGAGTGCCTGGAAGAAAGATTACGAAATTGGAGGAGTTAGATGAAGGCCTCGCAGAGATGCTGGCACACGACGGGCCCTTCCTATTGCATTGCATGGTCGTAAAAGAAGAGAATATATTCCCAATGGTGCCCTCTGGTGCTGGAGTTGCTGAAATCATACTAGAATGAAAGAAAGAAAGGAATTTACGATATCGGTCTTCACTGAAAACAGGACTGGTTTAGTTGCTAGAGTTGTTTCTATTTTCACTCGGCGACATATCAATATAGATAGCCTCACAACATCGCAGTCTTCGATGGAAGGAATCCATAGGTTTACAATTGTAATTCAAACAACGGAAGAAAAGGTCATCAAGCTGATCGGCCAACTAGACAAGCAGATTGAAGTTCTGAAGTCTTTTTACTATCCGAATGATAAGATTGTATACCAAGAAATCGCCTTATACAAGGTGCCGACCGAAGCATTTTCTGGAGGAGACGATGTGGAGAGAATGGTTAGAAAACACAATGCCCGCATTTTAAGGATTGAACCAGAGTATACTGTAATCGAAAAGACTGGTCATGAGAATGAAACGGAAGCCCTCTTCCTCGATCTGAAAGCCCATGGAATCTACGAGTTCGTGAGGAGCGGGAGGGTCGCAATATCTAAGCCTATGGAGCAACTCAATAAGTATATGAGGGAGATGAATATTAGTATGAATGAAAATTAAAAAATTAATTAGAAATATATAAACCGCTTAATACAATGGCAAAAATGAATTTTGGTGGCGTTGAAGAAAACGTTGTCACTAGGGAAGAATTCCCACTAGAACATGCAAGAGAAGTCCTAAAGGACGAGACAATTGCAATTATTGGATATGGTGTACAAGGGCCTGGACAAGCATTGAACCTCAGAGATAATGGATTTAATGTTATCATTGGTCAGAGATCACCTTCGAAGTCATATGATAAGGCAATTGCGGATGGTTTCGTGCCTGGTGAGACCCTTTTCTCGATTGAGGAGGCAGCAGAAAAAGGGACGATCATCCAGTACCTTCTTTCAGATGCTGCACAGATCGAAATGTGGCCTACACTTAAGAAGTACTTAACACCAGGAAAGGCGCTTTACTTTTCACATGGTTTCGCAGTTACTTACAAGGAAAGAACGAACATCATTCCATCTGATGATATAGATGTTATACTAGCCGCGCCTAAGGGTTCCGGTACTTCCCTACGAAGATTGTTCCTAGCAGGAAAGGGCTTGAACTCTAGTTTCGCCATCCATCAAGATGCCACGGGTAGGCCCAGAGATAGAGTGATAGCAATGGGGATCGGGATCGGTTCAGGATACCTCTTCGAAACAGATTTCAAAAAGGAAGTTTATTCTGATCTTACAGGAGAAAGGGGCACCTTAATGGGCGCTATTCAAGGTATTTTCGCGGCTCAGTATGACCTACTTAGGTCTAGAGGACATTCGCCATCTGAGGCATTTAACGAAACCGTAGAAGAAGCTACAGAATCTTTATATCCATTAGTTGCAGAAAATGGAATGGACTGGATGTATGCTAATTGTTCTACAACGGCTCAGCGTGGGGCCCTAGATTGGTGGAAGAAGTTCCGTGATGCGACGAAGCCTGTCTTCGAAGAGCTATATGATAGTGTGGCTGCTGGTAACGAAGCTCAATTGTCTATCGATGCTAATAGCCAGTCGGACTATAGGGTGAAGCTTGAGGCGGAATTGAAAGAAATGAGGGAGTCTGAAATGTGGACGACGGGCAGAACCGTGAGATCGCTCAGACCTTCTAATGATTAGACTAAGATCGCTTATCATAAGCGTAAAATGATAGACTCCTCTGATGATTTGTTTCGTCAGGGGAGTTTTTATTTTACTAGAGTGAAGGATTTGGAGTCTGCTAGGAAATCAGTTTGTTTCATGCGTGTTGTTGGTTCTTAATCCCAACTTTCTTAGACGCATCATGACTAAGTCCATATCGTAAAAGGTGCGGTGAAAGCACTTAGAAGCAGAATAGCACGCCCTAGCTTATTAGAAATTTCTGAAAACTTGATGATCTCTGTAACGTTACCCTTTCTCATGCATCTTGATAATACATGAGCAAGAATATTGACGACATCGTTGCCGGTTGCAAGAGAAACAAACGAAAGTTTCAGGCGCAACTTTATCACCAGTTTGCCGACCAACTTAATAATGCTGCGATCCGCTACGGTTCGGCTCCAGAAAATGTGCGCGACTTTGTCCATGACGCTTTCATTAAAATATTAACCAAGATTGGTGCCTACAATGGAAGTGGCTTTCAAGTTTATAAGTGGATGCTTAGAATTCTAATCAATGAAATACTACAGCAAAAGCGAAGAGAGCACAAGATTACCTATGTTGACTCACATGAAGAACAATTTGTGGACTATGAAATTGATCCTGTTATCGAGAAGATGACACTAGACGAGATTTGGCTCCTAGTCAAGAAAATGGACTACAATGATCAACTCATTATTAATTTCAGTCTTGTAGATGAGCTGACTCATTCAGAAATTTCAGAAATATTAAATATCAGTATTCAGAGCTCAAGAACAAGACTTTCCAGAGCCAAGGCAAATTTGAGAACCCTCATTTCTAAACAAGTTTCGATCAAAGATGAAATCAGCAAATAAAAAACTAAGAGAGGCCTTACTAAATAGGCAAGTAGAAGTAGACAAGGATGAAGCTTGGGCAGATATTGCTAGCGCTCTTGATCAAAGGAAGAAGTTTCGCTTCCCCATCTACCTCTTTTACCCCATTCTAGGAATAGGCCTAGCAATCGGGATGGTGAGTAGTGAAAGAGGGACTTTCAGTCCAATGGATGAAAACAAAGTGATTTCTGCTGAAGCGACGGAGGGCGGGGAATTAGAGATTGTTAAATTGGATGAAGTAAGGGAAGCTAGCACTCATCCAAAAACTGAGCTTTCCAAAACGGAGGTCTTAGAATCAGATCTTATCAAAGATGAAAACCCGGACCAAAAAAGTAAGATAATTTCTCATGCAGACCTCCCGGCAGTGCATACTCAATCAGACCTCATAGTTGAATCTAGTGTGGCTGACAATGATGCGGAAGCTAGCAAGCTCAAGCAAACGGAACAATTTGAAGTCGGCAACACGTCTGCTCGAGTTCAGCAGAATGGAGGGTATTTAAGCGACCTGCTTACAAACGATTCAAGTATGAAGTTTCAGGCACTGGAGGAGGAAGAAAAGAATCCGGTGGAAAAAGACTTATTGATCTTAGAGAATGATCTAGCACCACTAGGGCTAGAAAGAAACTTTGACCTAAGACCACTCTCGCTTTTACCTGTCGAGCCTAAGAAAAGCAGATCTTACATCCCAGATGTAGCATTTGTGTATGGGACAGGTTTTGTACCCGTAAGCAATTCATATAGTGACTTAAGTCGTGGAGAATTTGCCAAAATGGTCCCACAGCGTGCTAGCTTTTATGGTTTGGAGCTCTTCTTTGACTTAGATAATCATTGGTCGATTAAGACTGGCATATTTGACCATACGAGACGATATAAGGTTGCTGAATCCGGTGAAGGGTTCTATAAGCGCTGGCTTTATAATTATGGGATCCCAATTATGCTTAACTATGATTTTAGGTCTGACGACTTAAGCCCATATATTGCCTTCGGAGCGGACCTCAATATCTGGTTGAGTCCTGAAGGGACCTTCAATACCTATAGCTCGCTGACAGACGTTGGCTACAACTCGAATACAAATCCTGGGAGTTACTTTTCTCCGGTGCTCGAAATAGGAGCACCATTTAGAATCCTAAATCAGAAATTTAGCCTTGCAGCGGAGATGAATATTGGAGTATTTAAGACGATTGAGGCACGCTATGGGATTTATGAAGGCGAAGAACTGGTTACACAGTTAGGTGAAAGTTACTCTAGGGGAAGCTACTATGCCCTTAAACTGAAGTACCACCTTTCTCCCAGGGGTTTGCTGCGGAGAATTAAAGACGGTCCTAGAAGAAAAAAGAGTAAGTCAGACAAGGGTACAAGGAAGAATGAAATTGGGCTAGAAGCTCTTGGCTTGGGGATCTATGGTTCTGTTTATTACCAAAGGTTTGTCATCAACAGAAGTCGTTTTAGACTAGGCTTAAAGCAAGGATTTATGTACATACCGGAATTTGAGGAGAAGGGATTCGTTGTAGGACCTGAAGATGATATCAAGCCTATGGGCTTCTATATTCCAAGCAGTGTAATTGCCTACCTTGGTCCAGAGAAACTCTCTCTTCAGGTAGGTCTCGGCAACACCTTCCTATACGGACCTTTGCGATATCCGGTGGAAAATGGTTTGAAGTACGGTACTACCTCTGCACAATTTCTGATTACTGGAGTCCGAGGTAGGGTGGGTAGGTTTAGCATCCAAGGTCAGTTTAATCTCGGTTATTCATATGAATCTGGAGTTGGTGGAGGAATCGCAACCAACTTAGGTTTCGGGGTTGGTTACGAATTCTAATGGCGGTAAGTTGAGATAAATCAAATCATCCTAGCTTATTTACCTTAGCTGAATGAAGAAGTGGTCCTTCTTAAGATTTGGGACTGCTAATGATTAGAACATGTCAGCAAGGTAGATTATTCTGCGCTTACAATCCCGAAGTCAGAATCAGGTTAAGATCGGTGTATTTAAGTTCATACCTTTTAGCTAGATATTTATTTGTCAACTTTCCCTGAAAAATATAGACCCCACTGCGTATTCCTTTGTCGTTAAAAAGCAAGCGTCCTATGTCCTTAGAATTACTTAGTTTGAGAATAATCGGCGTGATGATATTGCTGATTGAAATAGAAGCAGTACGACCAACATTAGATGCCATATTAGGTACGCAATAGTGGATCACTCCAT
>CAZMYK010000005.1:0-24537 GCA_964570435.1 uncultured Saprospiraceae bacterium
TTATACCAAGGTTGGCGATTTTCCATGTAGCAAACTAGCGAAAAGAATTGGCATTTTCATATTCTCAAAACCTGCCTGGTTTTATCCATCAAGTAATTCAAGAAGTTGATCGAATAGTCCTAGAAAATTCTCATTCCTTGTTCCAAAACAATAATCAATAATGTATCTTAGGACTAGAATTTTAATCTAAAAACATCAATTATGAAACTAAAACTACCTCTGGGCTTGGTCCTAATGTTGTTCTTACTTTCCGGGAACTTGAATGCTATTAACCCTATTTCGCCAGAAGCAAGTGCTGAAAGCGTCTTTTCTGTAGGTGATTTTCTGGACATGGACTACAAGCAATTCAAGACTATGACTGGCAAGAAGTGGGTCCTGGGAGATAGGCTGAAGCATCGGGCCATGAAGAAGTACATCCAATTTGAGGTCAATAGAAATAAGGTTGAAACAAGCGAAGACTTTTCCCAAGCTGCTGGTGGTTTCAATTTCAAATGGGCTGCATTCTTCCTTGGATTCTTCTTAAATATCTTTGGAATTATATTCGTGATCCTTTTCTATGACAAACCTCGAAAAAGTGCCCTTCTATCATGGCTGATAGGATTCTTAATAGGAGGGGGTGTTGGATTTGGATTCTTCTTAAGGTAAAAGAAATGAAATCTCGTGACCTATGGGAACTTGATTTAGGCGACCTAAGTCAAGTTCTCTTAGATAGGCGATCCTCGGATATCCTCCAGTCGTCTGGCTGTCTTGAAGTACTATAATCGGAAGACCACTTGGTGGAAGTTGGATGAAACCAGGTAGTACAGGGGAACTGCTAGTTAATTGGTGGGAGGAAGAAAGCAGCTGGCGTCCCTCTAATCTCATGCCCATTCTATCAGTATCCGAAGCAATTCTGTACTTGGTCTTCACTAAAATTTCTTTAGATTCTTCGATCATCCATTGAAATTCAGGGCCTTTGTGAATTGCAAAGCGGTTTTCAGACTCAATAAATCGTGGGTCTTCAGTCCATGAAAGAATATCTCCCTTTTGGAGGTTTCTACCGTGGAAGCCACCCATTCCTGCCTTAGTGTAAGTGGAATAGGAAGCCAAGACTTCTTCTAGGACTAAATTTCCTGCCAGTGCAATGTATCCCCTTAAGCCAGCTTTGGCAAAACTACCCTTTAAGACATCTCCTTTTGCAACTTTAATACGGCTTGGGACATTGATCTTTGCATCGTTTACTTGCCAGCCAAAATCTGCACCTGAAATCGCGATCTCCGTGGCACTATGAAATTTGATTTCGGGAGCAAGCGCAGTGCATTCTAATACCGGTCCTTTTTCATCCTTATCAAGCAGCAAGAGCGCAATCTTAGCTGAATTTGGATCCATAGCACCCGAATTGGGGATGGCGTAGTAAGAAAGACCAAGCCTTCCAAGATCTTGGATACTAGTCATCAGGCCAGGTTTGAGCACTTCTAATCTTCCCTTCATAGGTTCTTGTTGTAAGTTTTCAAAGTGACCTTGCTAGTGAGAATGCTATCATATTCTGACTTGTTTATTTCTTGGATAGTGACTCTTGATTGTACTTCCATTTGCGCAGGGGGTAGCGCAGACAAGTCAATGAGCTGGACTGGCGTCCTTCCTACAACATGCCAACCACCAGGGCTCTCTATGGTGTATATTCCTAGGTACTTGCCACCTAGAGCTACTGAAGAGGCTTCAATTTTCTTACTTGGAATGGCCTTTCTGGGGATGTGTAAGTGAGATGGTAGGCCGTCAAGGTAGGAGAATCCCGGCAAGAAACCGTACATCACTACAGACAATTGAGATGCAATCATATCATGGACCAACTCTTCCTTACTTTTCTGGCAGTGGTCCTGTATGCCTATCCAATCCTGATGGTCATCAAAGTAGACGGGTAGAACATAGCTAGGGCCCTTCTCTACAACTTGTAGCTTTAAATTTCTAATTTTATCTAGATCTTCACTATTTACGCTTCTATTCAACTTGATACATATTTCACTTTCTGCTACAATCAAGTCAAAGGCATAGTCAAGTTTTTTGGCAAAAATTGCATTTCCAAGTGCACGTACTAGGTCTCGATCAAGCGACTTAATCAAAAGAAAGTCGTCGTTGAAGTTTTCTATCTTAAATTTTGCATCATCTGATTTCAATACCTCTAGATTGTAAGTGTTGGTTGATTAATTTACAAAGTGCTAAGGCTCCACGAGTGTCGCTATGCAAGCATATTGTTTCTACTTCTATGTCTTTCATTTCCGATGAAAACAATTGGACCTTACCAGAAAGTAAGAAGTCGACTTGTCGAAGAACATCGTCGGGTTCATGGATAACAGAATCTTCCAAGTCTCGAGAGCGAAGTTCTGTTTTCGACTGATACCTTCGATCAGCAAAAGCCTCACTAACGAATTTTACCTTCAATTGCTCACAGACCTTCTTCATCTCGGAACCTGCTAAGCCATAGACTTCCAGCTTAGGATCAAGCTCCTTGATCATTCTAACAAAGGCCTTGCTCATTATTGAGTTTGCCATCATATCATTGTACAAAGCGCCATGAGGCTTGACATGATTAAGCTTAGAACCTAAACTTTCTACCATACCCTTAATCGCAGCCACTTGGTATCGCAATTGGGCAAATAAAACTGCTGGATCCACAGCAATAGAAGATCGACCAAAATGCTTAGCGTCATCATATGAAGGATGTGCTCCAATCTTCCTTTTGTGAAAAATGGCAGAACGGATGGTCTTTTCTATGAGGGCGGGGTTGCCGCTATGGAAGCCGCAAGAAATGTTGCAGGATGAAATATAGGGCATGATTTCATCATCATGATTAGCCTTTGTAGCTGGATGAAGTTCAGCCATATCGCAGTTAAGATCTATCCTTGCCATAATAGTATCTTAAAAGTAAATATTAATTAAGAGTATTATCGATTGTGGGTGGCAATGATTTTTTGAAGTTCCTCATTGATGTGGAGATTACTAGCAACAATCTCCTTCCCAGAGTAGATATTTGTTCCTCCGTTAAAGTCCGAAACCCTTCCACCAGCCTCTTGAACAATCAATATTCCTGCAGCTACATCCCATGGATTAAGGCAACATTCGTAGTAGGCATCAAATCTTCCGCAGGCGACAAAGGCAAGATCTAAAGCAGCTGAACCCAATCTTCTGATTCCTCTGCACTTAAGCATGACCTCTTGCAGGATGGCTACAAAGGGCAGGGTTTCGCGATTCTCGTATGGAAAGCCTGTAGCAATCATTGTTTCAGCAAAGACCTGAGTAGAACTAACACTTATCCTTCTTCCATTCAGAAAGGCTCCATGATCCTTCCCCGCTGAAAAGAGTTCATCCAGCATCACATTGTAGACAAATCCCAGTTGTATTTCTCCTCCTCCCTGCAAGGCTACACTCACTGAAAAGTGTGGTATTTGCCTTAGAAAATTTGTCGTCCCATCCAGCGGATCTATGATCCAAATGGAGTCCTTAGAAGTATCATCAGGAGTATCTTCTTCTGTCACAAAGCCTGCATTAGTAATCAACTCTGAGAGTTGGGAGACAAGCATTGTCTCTGCCTGCTTGTCAACATAAGAGACCAATGAATTGAGCGCCTTGGTTTCAACTTCTTCGGCATTCACCTTACCTAACTCACTCCTAATGAAGGAACCAGTTGATCTTACTATCTGCTCAACTCTTCGTATAATTTCTCGCGTATCCATATCCTAGCCGGTATTTGATTGGTGACAAAGATAGGTTTACTACTCTATATCTCATCACTTCAAGAATACCTCTCAATAATTATCTTAAATTAGGATGGCTAAAGTACAGCACCATAAAATGAAATTAGTCCGTGTCTTTCTTTTTTTCGTAGCACTACTTATAACAAATAGTAAGCCTCATGCCCAGGTGGTGCTTAGGATTGAAACAGGCATTTCAAATTTTGTATTACACCCTCGTTCTGTTGACAATGTTAAAAAGGAGTGGCGGAGGCAAAGTTATATTCAAGCCTACAGGCTAGGTGTAGAAAAGAATTTTCGATTCGAAAACCTTAGCATATTTGCAGGTGGGATAATCAATATTATTGGAGCTGATCAGGTCTTTCTTGGAAGGTGGAGATTTGTTTATGGCGGCATCTCACTTGGGGCACATTACCATCTAGGTAAGTTCAACTTTGGATTAAGAAGCACTCCGAGTTTACAAGTTTGGACCAATATCACTCAAGGTTTTGGGTATACACCTACAGTTAATATTGATCTAGAACCAAATGTGAGTTGGTACATTGGAAAACAACTGCAGTTGTCAGGAGGGTTTTCTCATGGGATTAATCCTTCAATTGAACTTTCGAAAAATATCACCTATTCCCACATATCCTACTTTGCTGGATTGACCTATGTTATTAAGGGAAAGAGGGATAATTAGCCCCAGTAAATGCAATACCTAGCTTACGATATAACTTTGAACCTCGTTTAGTAATTTTGGTGGTGGATTTCGAGCTTCTTTCGATTGGCTATCAGAATGTTGTTTGTTAAAAAAGGATTTCAATTAAAATATTTTACTACGTTTAAAATAATATGTAGTCTCCAATAATAGTTTTGTTTATGCTGCAACTTCCTAGTTTAACTTATTGGGAATTGCAATTACAAAAACACAATCATGATACCAAAGAAACTAGTTTTAATCTCTTTTCTACTTTCTTTTTATTCTATCTCAGAAATTCGATCACAGACTAAGTCAATTGGTGTTTCATCTGGAATTCTTTTCCAAATTTGTTTCACAGCATCCATCGTATAGTTCAGGGGCCGTTTACAGGTATTCATTTTGGATAGGTGCTAACTACAAAAGACATTATGGTAAGTACTTTCTGATGGAATCCAGTCTTACTTATCAGGAAAGAATACCTTTTGAAATGCTACCTTTCCCAATGGGAGAACATGCTAATTCGTTCAATGCTAGTATTCTGACCAATTGGCCTACTAACCCGCAGAATGAATTTTTTGACCAGGTCGGGTATGCAACTCGCTTCCCAAACTTCAAATATGTTCATCTTCAACTAATCCCAAGCATTAAAGTAGGGAAAAAGATTTCTGCTTCACTAGGTTTTGGGCCATTTCTTGGAGTCTTAGTGAATCAGAAACAAACTACAATTACCAAGGAAGATTTTCACCCCGAATTCCAATCCTTCTTCACAGGAGGAAATAGTGAAACTAGGGTTATTGATAGACTCAGTTATACTTTCATTGATTATGGAGTGCTGCCAAAATTTTCTGTTGGCGTAAAATTGACCAAACGTATGAGCTTGTCACTACCTGCAAAATATTACATTTCATTTTACAGAATTAACGATACGCTGGTTAGAAGACAAGCTTTTAGGCTTGACAACATGAGGTGGCGAGCCATTCTTGTAGGCATAAATATGGCTTATGTCTTATGAAAACCCCTAGTCCCCCCATCCGCTTTCGCGGTTCCCTCGCTTCGAACAGTGTCCTGTTCGACTCCTGCGGAGATCGCTCAGTCCGGTTCTGACCCTATTCTAGCGCTGCTAGAATTGCTACGCAACGTCTTCACATCCCTCGGGTTTACCTCGGGTTCTCTCTCTAGATTACCGCTGGTAATCTTGCTGCGCAATGTTCGTTCATGTTAAAATTGCTACGCAACGTCTGGCAGCCGCAGCCGGCAGGTTTACTGCCGGTTCTGACCCTATTTTAACTCCGTTAAAATTGCTACGCAACGGGTCATCCCATCTCACTTACTACCTCAGTGACTTCTGGGACCATTCTTTTGAGCATTCCCTCTATTCCCGCCTTAAGTGTAACCGTAGAAGAAGGGCAGCCACTGCAAGAACCTTGCAATACCACCGTTACTATACCCTTATCGAAAGATTTGAATTCTATATTACCGCCATCCATTTCGACAGCAGGCTTGACGTAGGTATCAATCAGCTCCTTGATTTTCTTCACCAATTCCGCTTCCTCACCAGTATATTGGTACGCCACACCTTGCGCTTCTTCTAACTCAGCCATTGCCTCTGCGAAACCCTCTGAAATGACCACCTTTCCTTCACTCACATAATCCTTAATGAATTCCTTAAGCTTGAGCATGATGTCTTCCCATGCAAAATTGAATTCCTTAGAAATCGTAACAAAGTTATTGCAAACATAGACCCCTTTCACATAAGGCAAGTCAAAAAGGGCTTTGGCAATTGGTGACCACTTCTCAGCTAGCTCTTGCTCCCTGAAATCAGCCGTTCCCTTGTACAACATTTTATTAGTTACAAACTTGAGAGACTCAGGATTAGGAGTCTGCTCGGTGTATATCATTATTGGACTTTTAACTGTCGCTTCCATATTTCTACTATTTAATCACAAAATTAACAATAAATCTGCCGAATTGTTATCCGTATAGTTCGTAAATGATGTCTTTCTTTTCAATTTGTTTCTCTGACAACAGTTTTTCGACCGCTTCGTCAATCATTTGAGACCATCCACAAAGGTAAAACTTTGTCCCCTCCTTGTACTCATGTTCCATGTAGACCTGGTGAACGTAGCCCCTGTATCCCGTCCATTCCACATCTCTACTAAGACAGACATCGTATGAAATTTCAGGATTTTCGGAGGCAATGCTTTCAAACTCTTCGCGATAGAGAATATCTTCTACCTGTCTCGCTCCAAAAATCAAATGGATGTTGGAAAAAGCAACTTTTCTTTTCTTCAAGTCCTTAATCATGCTCCGAAAAGGTGCAACTCCCGTCCCAGTGCATATCATTACTAGATCATTTTGAATCTCCTTGGGCAAGTAGAAAGCACCTGCAGGCCCCTTGAACTTAAGCGTCATGCCCACCTTTACCTCATCAAAGAAGTAAGTTGAACCTAGGCCACCTTCTAAGTGCACAATACATAGCTCTATCACATTAGAACCATCTGGCTCATTGGCAATGCTGTAGCTCCTCCACCTTTTTAGCCGTTTTTCAGAAATCGGAAGGTCGCAAGTGATGAACTGACCAGCCTTAAATTCAAATGCCTCAACTTCTTCCACTTTTATAATAAACCGCTTCACAGTAGGTGACATACTTTCAATACGAATCACCTTCCCATCATACCACTTTCTAGGCATATCTTAGTACTTAACAAATTTACTGTTCACCATTCTTCCTTCTAACAAAACATTTACTAAATACATTCCAGGAGGATAATGTTCTGCATTTATCGAATAAGTCCCACTACCCGGCGGGTCTGGAATAGCTTCTAATAATTGGCCACTAGAGTCATAAACTCGAATTGTAAACTTCTCATCCGGCTCAGCTGCAATTGCTAGATTCAAATATTGGCCAACAGGATTAGGACTTAAGTGTAGAGCTTCTGCCTCACTAGCTTGTGTAATGCCACTTGCATTACCCAGGTATTCTACTTTAGCAATACTGCTTGCAAAGTTAGATGCTACCCAAATGCTATTATCGTTCGATGCATAAACTGTCTGAATAAAAAGAGCATCATCGATCAAGTCTTCCAGATCAATTGACAATTCCGCACCATTTTCATTCCTTACCAATGATGACGAAGCATACCATAGCACATCTTCTCCATCTATGGCAAGGTCATTGGTTCCAAAGTTAAAATAAGTGCCGCCTGCATAATCGCCCTCCAAATAGTAGCCGATCTCTCCCACATTGTCAGTCACCCATAACCTATTTTCTGAATCTACATCCATACTCATTGGTGCTTCTAGTTCTGTTTTCTGGACCCAACCTTCCGCTTGAGTATTTTGAAATAGCTCAGAACCAAGAATCAGATAAGCCTCATCTAGCAAGTCTACCTTCAAGTCCGAAATTCGCTCAAAGAAAGGTACATTCTCGTTGTTAGCTGAAATAAGTTCTGTCCCGTTATAGGTAAACAAACCTTCGCCGTTGACAATCACCAGCTCACCATCAGAATTCCAATCTATGCCTAGTGCCTCTTTATCCAAGAAGACCTTCCAACTCGACTCCTCCCACTTATATATACCCATGTTCCCTGCAGCGAGGTAGATATTCCCTTGCGGTCCAGCCTTCATATCTTCGATGCAGCCTGTGCATCCTGAAAAATTGACCTCCTGCCATTCCTCCCCTTCTAAGATCACCAGCTGGTTCTTAATTTCTCCCTCCTCTGTCTTACTGTATAACAACCACAAATTCCCACTATCTTCTTCAGCAAAGCTAATCTTCGTGGGAAAATCCAATAGCTCTCCAAGGTCATATTTCTGGATTTCGAAATCTTGTGCGACGACTAGCTCCATCGCTAAGAGCACTGTAAAAAGAATTAGTAAGCAAGGTTTTTCCATCCTATCTGAAATATTAGATTAGTTGACTTCCAAAAGGTACTCAAGGCTGCAGACAATGGTCAAAAATACATGTTTTCATAGAGGTTTGCCCGAGCGATAGTCGCGAAATTTGAGCAAATACCCAATTTTATGAAAAGAAGTAAGCTAAAAAAAGAAGAATTCCAGAAGCCCTCGATAGCTGCAGCAAGTGGTTTCGCATCGTCTGTAAGCGAACAACCACCCAACATGTTTGCCAGCGAATCTATGACTCTTGCTTCAAATGCTAAATCTGCCGAGGCAGAAGCTTCAAGTCAAGAATCAAATGTTCAAGACATTGACCAAGGTCCACAAGAAGAGGATAAGAACTCAAATATTAGGGCAAATAAGATGCTAGGTGCGCTACATGGCGGACACCACTTCTTTCGCAGCACATCGCGCTTTGACAATGTCCAGATTAGGGGTCCACTCGCTTTAGGTGGACCTGGATGCTTGGCAGCTCCGAAAATTAAGGGCGTGATGATGTCCGAGCTTGCCTCTCAAATAGATACGCCAGTAGATTTTAAGATGGCAGATGCAGTGAGTGAGGTTATTTCCGAACACTTGGACACATGGAGACAGGGGCTAGTAGTTCCCAATCAAATGTGGTACCCTGGCTTTGCTTACTTCCCTGGTCCCTATGCACCACCTATGCCAAACATTCCTTCCAGGCTTTCCAAATGCCCGTCTTTTGGAGAGTATTTGATTACAAATGAAGACCAGATATTCCAGGATATCATGGCAAGGCTTCCAAGTGATATGGAAACCGATGCTAACATTAATACCGTCAGAACCTTCAGCGAAATGGCAAGTTCGTACTTCGAAGGATGGCTCAACATTCAATTAATTCATGGCATCTTCGGTGGAGGAAAAGTACATGGCTTTTCTCCTCCCATGTCATTTGGCGGAAAGGTTGTAGGAAAAGTTCTTACGGTTCCTGGTGCATTAGATTAGATTTTTAGCTCTATCTTTGACACAAAGTCAATCCATAGATGAAAAAATTTCTAAAAATCACAGGTATTATTATTCTCAGCCTCCTTGTTTTGACCATAGGTGCTTGCTTTATGATTAGTGAGAAACTTCCAGAAGGTACTGAGGGTGCCGAAGCTGAAGCACTAACTGACAAGATGTTTGCTGCTGTGGATAAGGCCGGCTGGGACACAACTCGCCTGGTAACATGGGATTTTATGGGCATCCACTCTTATCTTTGGGACAAAGAAACCACTGACCTGAGAGTGACTTGGGGAAGTACAGAGGTTCTGATGAACCTGAAAGAATACGATGGAATTGTGACTAAAAAGGGAGAAGTTTTAGAAGGTGAGGCTAAGCGAAAAGCCATCGACAAGGCATTCAATTTCTTCTGCAATGATATGTTTTGGCTTAATGCACCCGTAAAAGCTAGAGATGAGGGTACGACTAGGAAGGTTGTCGACTTGGAAGATGGTAAGAAGGGTCTCTTGGTTTCGTACTCTTCAGGTGGGGTCACACCGGGAGACAGTTATTTGTGGGAACTGGACGAAAATGGGCTTCCTAGCAGCTACAAAATGTGGACAAAAATCCTTCCAGTTAAGGGACTCTACACTACTTGGGAGGAATGGAAGACCCTAGACACAGGAGCTAAGATCGCGTCAAAGCATGGCAATAAGGTCTTCAATATGGAAATCAAAAATATTAAAAGTGCTCAGACCTATGAGGCCCTAGGTATAGAAAATCCATTCTAAGCTTCGGGCTACAAGGCAGTCTTAAAATTCGCCGCATTCTTGCTATTCCCATCCCCAGGTTTAAAAGCAAATTAGTGTTCTTTTCATCTGATTACTGACGATCAAAAATGAACTTTCACAGACATACAGAAGATTTAATACAGATTCTTCTGCATGTATCTGATTCGATTTCTACCTTTAGGACGTGAAACTTAATAATGTAGCATTTATTCTTTTTGGGTTTTTTCTACTAGGTCAAAGCCTAGATGGACAAGTTAACCAAGAAAAGCTCTTCCCGGAACTTGAAGGTGATGCACTTCTTGAAGAGGTATTTGATCAATTCAAGGCAGACATCCTCTTCTTTGACTATGGTACAACAAGGGACACCTTATTTCGAGAAGTTTACGCAGTCAATGACAGTCTTGAATGCATCTATAGCGGTCACAAGCTATATATGAATCCGCTTTTGGACCCTACTACCACGGTCTATATGAATGGTTCCAAGGATGGAATCAACACAGAGCATGTCTACCCAAGAAGTAAGGGAGCGAGTTTTGGCAATGCTAAGAGTGACATGCACCACCTCTTTCCAGCTAGAGCCATGGTCAACGAAGAAAGAAGCAACTTCCCCTTTGGCGACATCGATGACAACCAAGCGACCAAGTGGTTCTGGCAAGATCAAGCCTTGCTCGTTAAGCCATCAGAGGACCTGGACAAGTACAGTGAATGGAAGTGGCAAGTTTTCGAACCTCGAGAGTCTGTGAAGGGAAATATTGCAAGAGCAGTAATGTACTTCTATACGATGTATAAGACTCAATCAGATGTAGAAGATCCTGACTTCTTTTGGGATATGTTGCCTGAGATGTGCGAATGGCACTTTGCTGATCCTGTAGATTCGGCAGAATATGCCAGGACCAATCTGATAGCCAAGTGGCAAGAACATCCAAATCCATTTGTCCTAGATTGCAGTATTGCTTCCCGATCCTATTGCGCCGATATCATGGATGATGCCTGTGAATTAGCCGTACCTACAGAAGACATCGCAAGTATGGAAAACAGGCTTGAAATTACCTACGACAACGGCTTTCAAGAGGTAAGAATCCTCAACTCAAGGCAATTTAAAGGGATCACCGAATTACAAATATACGACATGCAGGGATCCTTAGTCATTCGTGATTTACAGAATCTTAGCACACTTCCAAGCATCAGTGTTCGCAGTCTTTCAAATGGCACCTACGTCCTAAAAGTGGCGAACAGAGACCTCGTTTCAAGTGCCATTTTCGTGAAGCAATAGGACGCTGCAATGAGAGCTTGCTTTGGAGCGGAAGGCCAATTAAAGCTGCTGCTCCTCAATTCTCAAGAGAGGTAAAAATCAGACACAAATTTACAATGCTTAGAACTAGGCAGAGAGGTATCACCACTCTACTATCAAATCTGTAGAAATTCGAATTGCTTTTCTTTTTGAAGATACCACAAATTGAAAAATCACCGACAGCTCTTAACAAAAAGACAGATGCTACAAATTCATGTACATAAGGCACTATGGTTTCTTTCCAAAAAAAAGATCGCAATACCAAGATAGAAATTGCTAATAGAATCATTGCGATTAAGAATGTAGCCACAGCAATTGGCTTTCTATTTTCACAATCAAAAAATATTGGCTTGTATTTTTCAGGTATTACACTTTGTAAGTATGTCCTACCCCCAAAAGCCCAATAAAAATGAATCGCAGCTAGAAAAAAGAAAGCTAGTGCATTAAAAATGGCAAGAGTACTTTCAAGCATGTTGTTTAATGTGTGATTTAGAAAGAAAAAGACAAAGCAGTATCACTACAAAACCTCCGAAGCCGCCGTATAGTTGGAAATCCTGGCTGAATTCATAACCCACGTAGGTCACACATATTTGGTACAAGGCCATAGCAATCAATGAAAAGATGGGAATACTTTCGTCTGATTGTAGTTTTCTTAGCATAGAAATATTCAACAAACCAATGATGATAAATGAACAGCCCATCATAAAACTGACAATGCCCCAAGTATTCCACAAGCTTTGCAATTCCCCCAGAATCATAAATTCCCTTTGCAAAAAAATATGTATTTCTTCCGATAGCAAGTACGTAAAATGAGTTAGGGTATGGATAATACCAATAAAAATAGGCGCTATACATGCTACTAAGAGAAAGAGTTTTTTTGATGCTTTATTCATATTATTTATAACTTTCCTTTGTTAGATCCTTATTTAATTTGCGCTGCTGCAAAGGCTTAAGCCGCAGTCTAAAATTACTTCAAGCCGCAATAGAAGGAACTAAATTATAACCTAAACCCATATTCCTGTCCCATTCCTAGCTCATAAATCGTGAAGAAAAAGTATGCACTTCTTTTCAAAGTCCGAACTCTCTTTCAACTTGGATAACACATTCTTCTGTCGTCGTGCTAGCTTCCATGGTAGTAACAATCCAACTATCATCTAAGAGTGATGAATAGCATATTTTGACCTGCAAGTCTTCAAAATGTTTTTGAAAAGCCCTGGTCTCAGGTGACCACTGAAAAAAAATGAGATTAACGCTTTCGTTTGGAGTTATCATTTCATCTTTGATGTTCCCAGATGTTTTGACCATAGTGTAGTCAATCTTAGATCCCGGTATACTAGTCATTACGACATCAAACCAGTCTCTAAAAAAAATGCCCTCCTTAAACAACTGATACGAATTAACTTTAGCTAGGCCATTGCCGCTGTTTGTGACAGCTATACCGAAGCCGTTAGAATTGTATGTCTTGCTTATGGATAGATAGGGATACATAGTTGCTTTCTGTTGATCTCTCATTATTCTAACTTCTTGAGTAGAAATGTATAAGGCACAAGCACTCACAAAAAGAGCACAGCCTGCAACTACTAGATTGGTATTTGCTCCTTTGATTTTTTTAAGTAACCCAAGTAATATTTTCAAAATTCGTAGTTTGTAAATCTTGCTACCTTTGAAAGCGCATCGATGCTAGCGATGATCACTTGCAATGTGACAAAATTCTTAAATGGCGTGCACTTAAAAATGATATAGAATCGCACTACTCGAAGAGATCATCTCGTCTACTCATTTAGATCTTGTTCAAGATTTACCAAACTGCAAGGAAGCATAGTCTAGGCTGATTTCTTTCGCTCAAACCTACCTTTGTTGTCAAATGCTAGCCCTCGGTTGCGAATGGTAATTTTTTTAGCACATACTCTTTTCTCCCCCTAGAGACGGGAATTGTCAAGTTGTGTTTTAACTCTAAAAAAATCTTATCGTCTTCTTTCTTCAGACTTCTAAAAAAACTTGAATTAATCAAATAAGACCTATGTGTTTTGACTAGTTCAGGTAACAAGCCTTCTACTTCAGACAACTTTATTCTTATAGATCTCGAGTTTAATTCTTTGTTTTCTTCGTAAAATATATCGACATAAATATTGTCTGACTTGATGTAGACAATATCCTCTCTTTTAAGTTTCAGGACTTCAAACTTCCCTGATCCTTGTATGACTACATCTGCACTAAGCATAACATTTTTGTCCTCCATCTCCTCACCTTTTATAATCACTGCTAAGTATCTAGCAACGCTAATAAATGGTATAACGATAAGCAAGGAAGGAAGGTAAATGATTGTAAGGTATTGGAAATACGAATAGTCCAGATTGTAATTCTTTATACCAAAACGATAGATGATATACATAAATACAGAAGACAATGATAGGGCCAAGAACATGAAAACAGCTTCAAAAACCAGTGTCCACCGTCTGTATTTTCTGAATAGATAATTCTGAAGGACCATTGCTAAGGCATAGCTTAAAGAACTAAATAGACCATACAAGGGGATAACACGTATTTTCTTCTTAAAATCAAAGTCGGACAATTCAAAGGGTTCAGTAAACCACAAGAATGTAAACACCCATATACCTAGCAAGAGAGCAATGAGGTAGTGACGTCCACTTCTTTCCTGAAATGGAAATTTGCACCTTACCAATTTGTAAATTATCTCCTTCATACCTAATCCTGGAATAACTTGATCAAGCTATTTTTGTTTTCGGCTTCTACAGTTAGCAATAATTTTTTGGAACCTAGACTTGAATTTTTATAGACTTGGCTACCAATTGTCCATCTTTCATGCTTAGTTGCTCCGGGCATCATAGAAAATCCGTAAGTAAATTGACTACCATCGCTTTTCGGCCCAACTACAACAAAGTCATGCCTTTTCCAAGAATTATTTTTTATTTCAAAGCCTATCCACTCTCGATTATTACTCCTAGAGGAGCTGCTATTTTTAGCTGCACCAATGATTGACACTGGCTCACCAATCAATTGCACCCTAGCATTTTCACTTAAATTTCTCTTTACTTCATTTACAACACTCACTTGTGCCTTGCCGTCTCCCGTAATAGTGATTTCAGCATTTTCTACCAGCAGGTCAGAAGCGTCAATAGATGCATTCTTTGCATGAATGCTTAAGTTCTGAGTTTTTCCCTGGAGCACAAGGTCTCCAATGGGCGCTAATATTCTTACTTCTTCATTGTCAATATTTTTGACCGTCGTCAAATCGTGGGTCCCTGATTCCACACTGATTAAATTCGGTGCACCAATCAAAATTTCGATTTTCTTTGATGCTTGCACCCATTCTAGCTGATTCAAATATAAAACACCATCTCTCACAGTTCTTTCAATCAGTGGAATTAAGTTCGCATCTGCTTTGATAGTAATTTGGTTCTCCAATTTACAGTCTATCGTAGTCTTAGCATAAAAGTCTATTCTTACACCTTGGATGTCCTCTAATTCAAAAGTCTTAGAAACAATATTTTTATTCCCTGTTATCTGTGCAGAAGCAACTGCACAAGACAAGAAAAACGCAATTATAAGTAAGCTCTTCATCGTTACTTCGTTTTGATTAAGTTTAAGATTGTGTTTAATTCTGTATCCACATTATTAATGAAATCTTGTGGACTTTTTTCAACAGCTAGGTCTGGTTCAATGCCGCGGTCCTCGGCCTTTTGTTTTGGAAGGACGTAATTATGGATGACAGGTATATCCAATTCAACCCTCGTATTGGGCAACCTCAAAAAGAACATGTAGCTGCCATTTGTGCCCATTTGATTACCACCTGTTTCTTGGCCTACGATGGTGACATTTTCGATTTGCTTAGCATAGGCGGCCATAAGATGGGTTGCAGAACTATTGGAAGCATCTGTAATTAAAAAGACCCTTCCTTTGAAGTGACCTCTTTTTGGTTTCATTGTACTTCCCTTAAGTACATACCTATCTTTTAGGTAATATCTTCCCTCTCTCTCTGATGATACTTTTCCACTAAAGTCATAAGGGAATTTATCCCAGGTACTTATGTACTTTTTAAAACCTGAAGGAATCTCAAGATATCGCACTGATGACTGCATAGCATTTACCTTAAATGGCTTTTGAATAACACGCTCCAAGATGTACTTTCCCACTATGCCTTGACCTCCTTCATTTCCACGTATGTCGATTACTAAATTCGGAATCGAATTACCAGAAAGTTGTTTGAAAACATCATCTAAATAAGCCTTCCAATCAAATTCATTACGTTGTACAGCAAAAGATGAAATGGAAAGCCTAGCGACGTCATCATTAATGATCTCAAACGTCCATCCTTCCTCCAATGAAGATTTTAGATTTCCATATCGCTCTCCTAGTTTTTGACTTCTTTTTGTCTTCGAAATGGAAGTAACCTTGGTCGTGAATTCTTCACCTGTGGTGATATCTCTTAAGGCAAGTACAAACTGCTTTTTACTCCCAAACGCTATGGGGTAGAAAATGTCAAACATTGAGAATTTCTCTTCTCCTGTTACCAATAAGCGCTCAAGTTTCTTTTCATAATTGTTGCCATCAGATGTAACATAATCTGCTAATTCAGTTAGTACCTGTGCTGTCGGAGTTTCATTTATATAAGTGATTTCTAAGCCCTTTTTTAAAGCGGTATTATCGGAAGCGTTCTTATCGATAAATAATCTCCTTCCGATGCGATTGAATGTAAAAGGAATCTTATCCGGTTGATAGAAGTTTGCCTTCTCCATAGTGCTGCTTTGATTCCATGGATTAGTAAAGGTGTGACTACACTTAACTTTTGCAGCAAATTTTGAAATTGCACCGTAACAATTGTTAATCGAGGGATTGCCCTTCATATCCGCTTCTAGCAGCTCAAAATCGGCTTGTAGCTCTAAAGAATCCCGGT
Source organism: uncultured Saprospiraceae bacterium (assembly GCA_964570435.1). Lineage (GTDB taxonomy): Bacteria > Bacteroidota > Bacteroidia > Chitinophagales > Saprospiraceae > Portibacter. The sequence continues at coordinate 16,247 of CAZMYK010000005.1, forward strand.
ATTTATATATATTGGGGTGCACATACTGTACTATTTTCTTGAGTATAGCTACATCTTCTTCAATCTGAGCGCTGGTGTAGCTTATTCTACCTATTTCTTCTTGGGCGTAGTAGTTATACTCATTATAGATATATCGTCCTGCTACAGGTTCGTCTTTCAACCAAATTACTCTGGGGTCCGAATCTTTTAGCTCTTCAATACCATTTACTAGAAATTTAAACTTTACGTTTTTCTTTGAAGTTTTAAACTTGATTTTGACATCATAAACTCCGTCTGCATCAGAGTCAATGAGCTGGTAACTTTGGCTTTCTGACAAGGGTGCAATATTCCCTCTAAGTGAGACCGTTTTGACATCTTGCAAATCACGAGTATCTAATTGCAGGGAGACGGTTTTTTCTTGGCCATTCAGTGAAAATCCGAATAGTAAGATTAAAACGGAGCCTGTGGTCCTAAGCTTCCAAGTTGTATCAGAGACAGGCATTGTCAATATTCTATCACTTTCCAGTCTTCTATGAATGATATAATCAAGTCCAAATCGACCTGAACCCATTACTAGGGAGTAGATCATTACCCATAGGAATCCTAAGGCTGGTAACATTGCCCACAAACCATTATCCCACTGTTGGAAAAATACTGCGACAAGCATTGTTGTCATCAAAAAGAAAGAGGCTATTCGAGTTTTAAAACCAAAAACTAAAAACAAAGCTCCAACAGTTTCTGATGCCGCTGCTAGCCACGCAAATAGCACAGGGAAGTTTGCGAAAAGGCCACCAAAGTTTTCTACGTCCTCAACAAACCATTTCGAAACATGAAAGAGTGCCAAGTTAGATTCTGTTGGTGACCAGGGCATACCAAACTTTGAGGCACCGAAGCCGAAAGCTAAAATGAGTCCACAGAATATTCTTGGTATTGCAATTATGACTTCACTAAATATATTCGATTGCCTCTTCGTCCTTGTAACTTTTTCTATTATACGTTTCATATTTTATATGTTTTGATTCAATAACTCAAAAGTCGCTAGAACCTCGCTTACTAGGGTTTCAATTCGTGGTAATATGGTATCATTCACAAATTGAGCCGTATCATATTATCAAGAAATGGAATCGAAGTCAACAGTTTTTAGATATTCAGAAGGAGAAACACTTGTAAACTTTTTGAAGGCTCGATTGAAGGTAGGCTTACTATTAAAGCCGCATTCATAGGCAATTCCAATGAGAGAATACTGCCTATGTTGCCCTGCTTTCAGCTTGGCTATAAACTCTTTAATTCTATACCCATTGATAAAATCATTAAATCTTTGCTGAAAACCTTTATTGATGCTTTCGGAAAGTTCTTCTCTCGACATAGATAGTTTGCTAGCTAGAATTACTAGGGTAAGATCCGCTTCTAAAAACGGTTTATCAGTTTCAAAGTACTTTTCTATCCTTAGTTTACTTTCAATCAATTTTTCAGATAAGATGGTGGAATCTGCATGACTGCTTTGCTCTCTAATGGGAATCTTACTTTTTTGTTCTAAGAAGCTTTCTATTTCAATTCCTTTCAACTGAGACAAGTCAGTGTAAAACCCCTTGATACCCACATATATTATTACCAACCCAGACAATAGATAGTACCACCATTCTTGTATCCAACTAAGGTTTACAATGGTCTCATTCACCACAATTTGGATCGTATAGTAGATATACAGAACCGTATATGCTATCAAAAAATTACGAAGCCAGCTCAGCTCTACTTTATAGGTATTAGAAAAATATTGATTGATTTTTACTTTGTAGTGGTGAAGTAGTTGGAAGGAAAGTAGAAGGTAGACTAGCATTTGCAAGAGTGATACTAGCGTGACAACTGGGTCTAAATACTTCCACTTAAAATTTATGACTAGGTAGCCGTTTTGAGTTTCACTAAATCCAGCTTGATTAGAATCGTATATGAGAATAATTAAGCTTATAAAAATGAGCACTAAAAGCAGAACAAAATGCACTAGTGTATTCTTCCTAGATACTTTCTTAGGATTTGTAATAGATAAAAAGTACAGATAGATTAGCGGTGCAAGACCAAGTGATAAGGGTACGAGAAAGTAATTAATTTTTGTGTTTTTGTAAGTATCATACCAATCCATAAAGCCCAATGTGTAGCTCGTTTGGTGGTAACAAGTAATTAGCAAAATGAGGGCGAGTAAGGCATCTGAAATACTCCTACTAGTACGATATCTATACAAGAGCAGGGCTGCAAACAATAAACCCTGTAAGGAAAGTAGGAGTAGCGGAGTGCTATAAATATTAAAATCTGGGAACACTTTCTGATCTTGCTTTTATGAACACAAAGCTAAAGTTAAGAAATAGACCTTCTTAGTAATAGGTAAATATTTGAGAACCTGTCTCCACATTTCGCAACATTATCATGCGTTTCACAACAAAAAACAAAGACCAACGTAGAATTGGTAGAATGGTCGTCGAGAATCTACTGCAAAAAAGAGCTCTTGTTCTGAATCTAGAATTTCGGTACACCCTACTTTTGTGCCCTCATGAGCAAGACGACAGCTACGACTGAAAAAATCATGTTAGGTATCCATATTCCTAGCATCGGCGTAAGCGTCTGACTGAAGGCAAAGGAGGTTGAAAACTTAGAGATTAAAACAAATAAGGAACCTATCAGCAAGCCCAAGGCTAGGTTAAGTCCTAGCCCACCTCTGACCTTCCTCGATGCCAAGGATACTCCAATGATGGTCAGAATAATAATGGTAAATGGGTCAGCATTTCTTCTGTGATATTCCACCATAAACTTCTTAGGATTTTGCAGCCCCTTGGACGTTTGATCCTCGACATAGCGCATTATCTGAGGTGAAGTCATCATTTCCATCTGGTTCGCAAATCTAATAAATTCCTCCGGCGTGAAATTCAGTAGGGTATCTAGTTCCTTGCCGCTCTCCACCTCCATAGTCTCCTTCAAGCCATCAAAGGTTCTCACCATATAGTCCTTCATCGTCCACTTTCCTGAATCGTTATTGTACTGCAGACGTTTGGCTTTTAGAAAGCGTTTCAACTTACCCTCCTCAAAGGTTTCAAGACGAAAATCGATCATGGTACTATCTCTAATTCTGAAGTAGCGCACAAAGATCTTCTCTTGAGGACCTACACGCATATGCACATTCTCATTCAGCGTTTTCTTGTTCCCCTTCCAGATGTATGTGTTTTCGAAATTCGCCTTAACTCTTGTACTCCTTGGAATTACATAGTTATTTCCTACCCAGAGCAAGACGGCTAGGAAGGATGCTGCCACAAGAAAGGGTAGCATAAGCCGGTAGTAGCTCACCCCAGAAGCAAGGATGGAAATGATTTCGGAATCCTTGGCCATTCGACTTGTGAAAAATATAACTGCGATCAGTGCGAATAGTGGCCATAAGAGGCCATTGATCCAAGGAATAAAATTCATATAGTAGTCGAAAACTACCTCCTTAAAGCTAATAGACTGGCTCATAAACTTCTCTACCTTCTCACTAAAATCAATCACAACCGCCACCATCGTAATCATCAGAATAGTAAAAAAGAAGGTCGTCAGATACTTCTTTATGATGTATATGTCTATTTTTTTTAGCACTCCTTCTTATAGTCGTTGAACAAGTTTACGAACGATTTCATTCTTCCAAGTAACAAACGTTCCATCTATTATTCTGCGTCTTGACTCTCTAACTAGTTTCAAGAAAAAGCTCAGATTATGCAAGCTTGTAATTTGGGCTCCCAGCAACTCCTTAACTTGAAAAAGATGCCTTACATAGGCCTTGGTGAATCTGCTACTTGTTTCGATACCCAGGTCCGCATCCAAGGGGCTAAAATCATCTGCCCACTTGGCATTTTTAATATTGATAACCCCTTCAGATGTATAGATCAGTCCATGCCTGGCATTTCTAGTTGGTAGAACGCAGTCAAACATGTCGATTCCAAGCGCAATGCTTTCAAGCAAGTTGGCCGGCGTTCCAACACCCATAAGGTACCTGGGTTTGTCTTCAGGTAATATTTCTGTTACAACCTCTGTCATTGCATACAGGTCTTCATGCGGCTCACCAACTGAAAGACCTCCGATGGCATTGATATCCGCCCCAGTGCTAGCAATATATTCCGCGGATTTCTGTCTAAGATCTTTGTATACACTTCCTTGCACGATGGGCGCAAGGCACTGCTCGTAGCCATACATTCCTTCGCTCTTTTTCATGTGCTCCTGGCAGCGGTCTAACCACCTATGCGTCATTTCCATACTCTTCTTCGCATAGTTGTACTCACAAGGATAGGGCGTACATTCATCAAAAGCCATGATGATGTCTGCGCCTATTTTCTTTTGTATATCTATGGCCTTCTCCGGTGTGAAGAAGTGCTTAGAGCCATCGATATGGCTCGAAAACATGACGCCTTCTTCTTTGATTTTTCGATTATTGCTAAGAGAATAAACTTGATATCCTCCACTATCCGTAAGAATCGGGCGATCCCAAGAAATAAACTTGTGTAGCCCACCTGCCTTGTTAATGATGTCTATGCCTGGTCTAAGGTAGAGGTGGTAGGTGTTTCCAAGGATGATGTCAGCATTGATGACCTCTTCTAGCTCTTTTTGATGTATGCCTTTCACTGTACCAATCGTACCCACTGGCATAAAAATCGGTGTTTCTATAATCCCATGATCCGTGTGAATAGCTCCAGCTCTAGCACTAGAGTCAGGGTCTTTTCTAAGAATGTCAAACTTCATATTAACGAGATAGATCCATTTTTAATAATACGCCTATCATAAGCGAAAACGCCAACAAGGATGTCCCCCCTTGGCTGAGGAAGGGCAAAGGTATACCGATTACAGGCATAATCCCCATAGTCATACCTATATTTATGAAATAGTGGATAAATAATATACCTGCGATCCCGTAGGAGTAGTGCCGGACAAAACTACTCTTAGACCGCTCAGCAATTACCAGGATCCTATACAATAGTAGCATAAACAAGAGAATTACACTTATTACTCCTAAGAAGCCTTGCTCTTCACCAATAATGCTAAAAATAAAATCTGAAGATTTTTCTGGTACATAATTCAACTTCGTCATGTCGCCCTGGAGGAAGCCCTTTCCCTGCAGGCCTCCTGATCCGATGGCAAGTTTAGACTGAATGATATTGTATTTCACGTCATAGCTGGCAAGGTGGGGCCGTAGCCACACATTGATTCGGTCTTGCTGGTGTGAGGCCAGGACTTTTTCAAAGGCTAAATTGGATCCGAAAGAAAACAAGCCAGAAACCAACACAATGATTCCTACTAAGATGTAGGAAGACAACTTTCGACTATCCCATTGAAGGAAGACTACTATACCAAAAACAGCAAGGGCTGCAATCAGGACATATAAGAATTCACTTCTTGGTACTAAGACAATGCTCAGTCCTGCTGCGATAAGGATCCCAATAATCCAAGCAACCTTGTTCTTGAAATTAAAAGCAAGTGCGCATGTGCCCAAGGCAATCAAGATTAGGATCATGGTCAACGGACCAAGAATGAGTGAAAACACAAAAATTCCAATCAAGGCAAAACCAATGATAAAGTAGAGCGGCGTAATGCCCTCTCTGAAAAGGACGATGAAGAAGGAAAAAAAGACTAAGGCAGAACCTGCATCCGGCTGAAGTATGATCAAGAGGGAAGGCAGGATGAACATCCCTATTACCTGGGCCTGCATTTTTATATTTCCGAGGTCAGTCTTGTAAGAACTGAGAAAGGATGAAATGGCTAGGCAGGTGAAAAACTTGGCTGTTTCTCCCGGTTGAAAACTCAATCCAAAGAAGGAATACCAGGACTTCGCATCATTGATCTCCAAACCAAAAATCAAGACACCCACAAGTGAGAGAATTCCCAAGACATAGAATACATATGAAAAGGTATCCCAGAATTTCCAATCGATAAATAGGGTACAAATAAAAACGAAGAGAGAAATCAAGACCCAAACAAAGTGACCCTTAAGAAGTTCCGATAGTTGAAATCCGCCATCACCTGCGCTTCCATCTACATTGGACGAATAGATCATTAACCAGCCTATAAGCACCAGCGCTAGATAGGTAGAAAGTGCTACCCAGTCTATACCTGATCGCAAACCGGTATTCAGTCGTGCCATGACTTAACGGAGTAACTCTGTCTCTCTAATTTTATCCATTACTGGAATCGCATTCGGGAAGTCCTTCTTGAGTGTTATCAAAAAACTCTGGAGCTCAAGCTTTGTGCGGTAGGCCCCAATCTGTACTTGATAGTATGGACTTACATGCTTCCATTGTGCAGTAAGGTAGGGATATAAGTTTTCGCACTTTACTCTCGCAGCTTCCATCTTCCTCCTGTCGTTAGTAGTGATCAATTGGATCCTCCAGCCCTGGACAAAGTCAGAAGAACGGCTTTGGCTGATGTACGAATTCATCAATCTTGAAATACTCGCTTCTTCAGTGATACTCACCTGGGCAATCACAGGAACACTAAGACTAAGCAAAAGAAAAATTAAAAGCTGTTTCATATCATTTTATGCTTTACCGTGGCATTGTTTGAACTTCTTACCACTACCACAAGGGCAAGGATCGTTCCGACCTACTTTCTTTTCAGTTCTTACGAAGGTTTCAGGCTTGGCTTGTCCCCTTCCAGCTCCCTCAGCAGCTGCCCTTGCCGCTTGCTCTGCGCGACTTGTCCGCACCTTAGAAAGATCCGTCTTTTGTTCCCTTGCTTCAGACATTTCCTTGTTATTTCCGAGAAGAATTCTTCCCTTCATTAGATATGAAGCTACGTCCTTATTGATATTGTAAACTACATTTTCGAAAAGCTCGTAGGCTTCCATCTTGTATATTACAAGTGGATCCTTTTGTTCGAAGGAGGCTGCCTGAGATGATTCCTTAAGTTCATCCATAGAACGCAGGTGCTCCTTCCAATTCTCATCAATTAAGGCTAAGGTCACCGCCATTTCAATTTCCCTCATCAGCGTCTGCCCATTGGACTTCACCGTTTCTTCTAGGTTTGCTGATACTGGTAGTGGGTTCGATCTTCCATCTGTGAATGGGACGGCAATCCTCTTGTACCGATGTCCCTCGTTTTCATATACATTTTTAATCACAGGGAATAGCAGTTCACTGATCTTCTCTCCCTTCCTACTGTAGAACTCTTGGAGTTCACTCTTGAGCTGGTCTACAATGTCTTCCTCATTCCCTTCAGAGAACGTTGCGGCATCAACAGAGGGTTCGAAGCCAAGAGAAGTCATCACTTCATTCTTGAATGAATCATGGTTTCCAGCATGTCTATGATCCATGACTATATTTTCAGCCAAGGCGCTAAACATATTATTGATATCGACGGCAATCCGATTTCCAGATAAGGCATTATTCCTCTTCTTGTAAATGGCCTCCCTCTGAATGTTCATCACATCATCATACTCTAGCAATCGTTTTCTGATCCCAAAGTTGTTTTCCTCCACCTTCTTTTGTGCCCTTTCAAGAGACTTTGTCACCATAGAATGCTGGATAACTTCGCCATCCTTGTGACCCATTCTATCCATCACCTTGGCAATTCTTTCCGAATGAAACAAGCGCATCAAGTTGTCTTCGAGAGATACAAAAAATTGTGAAGATCCAGGATCTCCCTGCCTTCCCGCACGTCCACGAAGCTGACGATCGACCCTCCTAGAGTCATGTCTTTCGGTAGCAATAATCGCCAAACCTCCTGCAGCCTTTACCTCATCAGAAATCTTGATATCTGTTCCACGACCTGCCATATTCGTGGCAATGGTCACATTCCCGGCCTTACCAGCTTCTGCGACGATGTCCGCCTCCCGTTGGTGCTGCTTGGCATTCAAGACATTGTGCTTAATTCCCTTCATTTGCAGCATTCGTCCTAGGCGCTCTGAAATATCCACAGAGGTAGTACCTACAAGTACCGGTCTTCCCTGCTTTGTCATTAGCTCCACTTCTTCGATAACTGCATTAAATTTCTCCCTCCCCGTCTTGTATACCAAGTCTTCACGGTCATCTCTTACGATCGGCCTATTAGTTGGAATTACTACCACATCTAACTTGTAGATTTCCCAGAACTCACTAGCTTCAGTCTCTGCAGTTCCTGTCATCCCTGCAAGCTTGTGATACATTCTAAAGTAATTCTGCAAGGTCACTGTGGCATAAGTCTGGGTAATATCTCCCACCTTTACATTCTCCTTGGCTTCTAGGGCTTGGTGTAGTCCATCTGAATAGCGACGTCCTTCCATCATCCGTCCCGTCTGCTCATCTACGATTTTGACTTGCCCATCCATCACG
>CAZMYK010000006.1:0-22228 GCA_964570435.1 uncultured Saprospiraceae bacterium
AAGGACTTTATCGTTTGTGCTAATATGCCTGGATCCTGTTATGGGTCGACTGGACCTCTTTCATTGAAACCTCATTCTAAAGAAAAATACTACCATGATTTCCCCTTTCTTACTATAAGAGATATAGCAAGCACTTTTAGAAAGCTGAAGGATCATTTAGGAATTGCAAGTATCAATCTTGGTATTGGGGGCTCAATGGGAGGCAGTATTCTTCTCGAATGGATTACTTCATATCCCAATGATTTCATTAATTCTGTTCTTATTGCAACTAGTGCGCAAGAATCTTCCTGGGGAAAGGCGATTCACACTGTGCATAAGATGGCCATTGAAACTGATCAAAGTTGGAAGAATAGAGAAGATAAAGCGGGAATTCAGGGCCTAGAGACAGCCAGAGGTGTAGGTATGTTGTTTTATCGCACGCATAAGAGCTTTAATGACAGTCAAGTAGACGATAATAACTCTATAAATAATTATAAATCAGATAGTTATATTAGGTATCAAGGAAAAAAACTAGCAAAGAGATTTAATGCATTCTCATACTATTTTTTGCTTAATTCTCTCGATACTAACAATGTTGGAAGAAATAGAGGAGGTCAAGCAGAGGCACTGGGTACAATTAAGTGCAAGTCATTAATAATTGGTATAAATTCTGATATACTGTATCCGAAAGAGGAACAAGAACAATTACATAGATATATCAAGTCTAGCGAACTACATTTCATAGATTCAGAATATGGTCATGATGGCTTTCTAATAGAAACAGATAGGATCAATGCATTGTCTCTTGCATTTTTAAATAAAGACAAATGAAGGTATTAAAGTTTGGAGGCTCTTCTGTCCGCAGTGCAGATAGAATGAGGCAAGTGATAGATATTCTAAAAACTCAGAAAGATGAATACACCGTGGTTTTTTCTGCTATGGGTGGGATAACTGACTTACTGATCGAGATGAGTGAAACGGCTTCATCAGGTTCAGATAAATACCTCGAATTGTTTGAACAGTTTAAAAATAGGCATCTTCAGGTAGCGTCTGAATTATTTAATCAGAAGAATCTAAGTACTATAACGAAAGGCTTGGAAAGCAATTTCTCTGAACTCAAAAATATCCTTGAGGGCATACATTTGCTCCTAGAAGCAACCCCTAGAACTATGGACTATGTCCAATCTTTCGGAGAACGTAATTCAGCCTACATTATAGCAAATGCACTAAGCCAGGAAGATGTCCAAGCAGAATTTCTAGATGCAAGGAAGATAATCAAGACTGATAAGAAATTTGGCTCTGCCTCTGTAAAGTTTGAAGAAACCAATAGGATCATAAAGGACTACTATTCCAAAGTAAGCGGTGTACAAGTTGTTACTGGTTTTATCTCATCACACACTGGAGGTCTGACTACTACACTTGGAAGAGGTGGCTCTGACTATACAGCAGCGATCCTTGGTTCTGCTCTAGATGCTACTTGTATTGAAATATGGACTGACGTAGATGGCATACTAACTGCAGATCCCAGGAAGGTTCCTGATGCATTTACAATTCCGATTGTCACCTACCAAGAAGCTATGGAAATGTCACATTTCGGCGCCAAGGTGATCTATCCCCCGACCATTCAACCTGCAATGAAGTCCAAGATCCCTGTCTACATAAAGAACACATTTAACCCAAAACATTCTGGATCACTAATAAGTGTTAAAAAGGATGAAAACTTAAAGCCAGTAAAAGGTATCTCGTCTATTTCTAATATTGCCCTACTCTCACTCCAAGGCACAGGTATGTTTGGTGTACCAGGCACTGCAGGCCGACTATTTTCTTCGCTAGCTAGTGAAGGAATTAATATTGTGTTAATAACTCAAGGCTCTTCTGAACATTCTATAAGTTTTGCAATTCAACCCAAGGAAGTAGGCAAGGCCATTTCTTCAATCGAAAAAGAGTTCGAATATGAGATCAAAAGTGGTTCGATAGAAAAGGTAAAGAAGGAAGAAAATCTTTCAGTGGTAGCCATCATAGGAGAACATATGCGCGAAACACCTGGAATTGCTGGTCGCTTATTTACCTCCTTGGGACAGAATGGAGTTAATGTGATCGCCATAGCACAAGGCTCCTCAGAATTGAATATATCAGTTGTTATTCCCAAGGAAGATGAAAAAAAGGCGCTCAATTCTCTGCATGAATCCTTCTTCCTATCTGAAACCAAGGCCTTACACATATTTATGGTTGGTGTTGGCTTGATTGGTTCTACTCTACTTGAACAAGTGGATATGCAGTTGACTAAACTGAAAGAAGAAAGGAATCTCGAACTTAAAATTATAGGCATAGCTAACAGTCGAAAATTTCTGATGGATAGCCATGGCATAGATTTAAGAACCTGGAGGAAGGACCTCGATGCTGGAGAGCCCTTTTCGATGGACGAATTCACGCAGAAAATGATTAACCTCAATCTTAGAAATTCAATATTCATTGACAATACAGCAAGTGCTGATATAGCAAATAAGTATGAAGAAATCATCAACAACAGCATCTCTATTTCGACACCGAATAAGATAGCAGCTTCGTCTTCATTTAAGTACTATGAAAAATTACAAAAGCTTGCCCGCCTGCGTGGCGTGAAATTCAAATATGAGACCAATGTAGGTGCTGGTTTGCCAGTTCTGAACACGCTCCGAGACTTAATCAACAGTGGAGATAAAATCGTGAAAATAGAAGGTGTTCTTTCTGGCTCTCTATCTTATATTTTCAATACCTTCTCATCTGTTGATCACTTTTCAGATATTGTACGAAAAGCTCAGGAATTAGGCTTCACAGAGCCAGATCCTAGAGAAGATCTAAATGGTGGAGATGTGCAACGAAAGATTACTATTCTAGCTAGAGAAAGTGGTTCAGATCTGGAGATGCAAGATGTGAAGGTAGATTACATACTACCTCTAGCTTGCCGGAATGCGGAAACTGTTGAAGACTTTTATAAGGAACTCGAAAAAAACAATGGTCACTTCTCTAATCTTATTTCCGAGGCAGAGAAATCAGGTAAGAAATTGAGAATGATAGCTAGGTATGAGGATGGTAAGGCTTCTATTCAACTTGAAAGTGTAGATCTTGATCATGCCTTCTTCAGTCTCAAGGGTACTGATAATATGATTATCTTCACAACAGAGAGGTACAAAGAGCTTCCCCTTGTAGTAAGAGGACCTGGTGCCGGAGCAGATGTCACAGCTGCAGGTGTCTTCGCAGAAGTTATTGGTATAAGTAATAGTTTTAAATAAATATGTCAGGATTTAAAGTTTTTGCGCCAGCTTCGGTGGCCAATGTTGCATGTGGATATGATGTTCTAGGGTTTGCATTAGACAAGCCAGGAGATGAAATCGTTGTCAATAAGAGTGATGGGAAGGGATTAAAGATCACTAAAATAACAGGTGGCAAGTTACCCTATGATCCTGAAAAAAATACTGCAGGTTATGCGGCTCTAAAGTTACTCGAACACCTTGAATATACAGGTGGAATAGAGATGCAGATTCATAAGAAGATGCCCTTTGGATCTGGTCTAGGTTCAAGTGCTGCGAGTGCAGCAGGGGCTGTTATGGCTGTCAATATGCTTCTTCAGAAACCACTCAGCAAGGCAGAACTTCTACCCTTTGCGGTTCTAGGAGAACAAGTTGCTGATGGGGCCTATCATGCAGACAATGTTGCTCCTTCACTTCTAGGGGGACTAATCCTGATTAGAGACACACCTAGTCTAGATTTTCATAAGGTCTATGTGCCAAAGGGACTACATGTAGTTGTAGTACATCCGCACATAGAGATTCTTACCAAAGATTCACGTGACATTCTGAAAAAGGAAGTTGATTTGAAGAAACATATAGATCAGTCTTCTAATCTTGCAGGACTTGTACTCGGAATGCAGACTTCTAATTTCGAATTAATTAGGCGATCACTTGTGGATGTAATTATAGAACCGCAGAGGGCTCATCTAATTCCAAATTTCTATAAGATTAAAGATGCTGCATTGTCAGAAGGATCACTCGGCTGCAGTATTTCAGGAGCAGGGCCCTCTATTTTTGCCATTTGTGATAATAGTCTTATTGCTGAAAATGTAGGAGAACGATGGAATAAGATCTTTGCAGATCATAAGATCGCATGTACAATATTTCACTCACGTATCAATCAAGAGGGAGCAGTCCTATTATAAGCTTACAACGTCACAAGAATGAAACTCTACTCAACGAATAATGCAGAAAACATTGTCGAATTTAAGGAAGCTGTCTTGCGATCCCTTCCTGAGGATAGAGGCCTCTATATGCCTAGAAAGCTGAGCAAGCTACCTACTACCTTCTGGAACAATTTCATGGAAATGTCATTTTCTGAGATCTCCTATCAAGTGGCAAAACACACTATTGGAAGCAGTATTCCTGAGGATATATTGAAAGACATTGTATATGAGGCAATCAACTTTGAGGCACCTATCGTGCACCTTCATGATAACATATACAGTTTAGAGCTATTTCATGGACCCACATTAGCGTTTAAGGACTTCGGTGCGAGATTCATGTCTAGAGTTATGAAACACTTTAAGGACGATGACAAGAAATTGTACATCCTAGTCGCCACTTCTGGAGATACAGGTGGAGCTGTTGCATCAGGGTTTTATGACGTTGAAGGTATTGAGGTAGTCATACTTTTTCCTAAAGATAAGGTCAGTCCTCTGCAACAAAAACAATTAACGACCTTAGGAAGAAATATAACAGCAATAGAGATTGATGGCACCTTCGATGATTGCCAAGCAATTGTAAAGACCTCATTTCTAGACCCTAAAATGAATGAGAAGTATCAACTTTCTTCTGCCAATTCTATCAATATATCTAGGCTCATACCACAATCCTTCTACTACTTCTACACCCTAAGGCAATTAGGATTAGAAGCTCAGGCCTCTTTTGTTGTTCCTTCTGGTAACTTCGGAAATATAACAGCAGGAATATTAGCGCAGCAAATGGGAATGCCCGTGAAACACTTTGTCGCTGCAACTAACGTCAATGATATCGTTCCACATTATATCACTACTGGGAATTATGAGCCAAGACCATCACAAGCCACCATTAGTAATGCTATGGATGTGGGAAGACCTTCTAATTTTCCAAGAATCAAAACTTTGTATGGTTCCACGTGGAACACCATCAAGGAAAATATGAAGGGTTATTCCTATACAGATGATGCAACGAAGATCACAATGAAAGAGATCCACAACAGATACAAATATATCCTAGATCCTCATGGTGCTGTTGGATATCAAGCAGCAATAGAATACAAAAGAGAAAGCAATCATGCAGGACCCATCGTCTTTTTAGAGACTGCACACCCTAGTAAGTTTAAAGAAACCGTAGAACAAACACTTGGCTTAAGTGTAGAGGTACCCAGAAGACTATCGAAGTTGGAAGGTCTAGTTGAAAACTACATATCGCTAGATAAAACCTATGAGTCATTTAGAGCTTGGGCCCTGGAAAACTTTTAGCAAGATTTACTTATTCAATACTAAAGTAAGGTCAATATTTGCCTTCAACTCCACTTTCTGAATACCGCTTTGTATCATTCCTAATTCTTTTGCAGCAGAACGACTCAGATCTATCACACGATTATTAACGAAAGGACCTCTATCATTAATCACCACTACTATACTCTTCCCATTTGCAGTGTTCTCAACGCGTACTTCAGTGCCAAAGGGTAAAGTTCTATGTGCAGCTGTAAACTTACTTTGAGAAAATACCTCGCCATTGGCCGTTATTCTTCCTTCGAAAAAGTCAGCGTAATAAGACGCTGTACCCAGTTCAGTATAGTTATATTCAGAGAATCTTATAGCGGAGTACAATGTAGAAATCACTGTAAGGAGAAGGATGGTTTTCATATCAGGCTATTTATCAGTTAATAAAAATTTCCAGGATTCATTAACATGACAATGCCCAAATATTATATAAAAATTATCCAAGAGTCAATTAACAAAATACTAATGTGACCAATTTGCAAACTACCTATCATATGCAAAAATCCAAAATACCTCTGTTCCACGTGGAACAATATGCATGAACACCCCTAGCAAAACAGCCAATCGCTTGAACTAAGTCTTTATGTTCTTCCTAAACATAAATAGGAAGTATACAGCACTTGCTAGTAACAAAATCCCGAAACCCTGATGCATTACACCATATAAGACTGGTATGCTACCCTTACATAAAACCAGGGTTACAATACCTAAAATAACTTGCACATGTAACAAGATCATAAATACTATAACTGGCACAGTTGAAAAAGCACCTAGGTTCTTCCTTATCAACTTATACGAAAAGAATAATCCATATCCGTAACAGATATATGCAACACTCCTATGAAGCACTTGAACTAGGGCACTCATAAAGGGATTAGAATCATAATTAATTATACTTTCCACATTCCAATGTGAATTGTTAAAAAGTACCTGTGGAACAAGTTCTCCATTCATGTCAGGCCATGTAGGGTAGAAGAGTCCAGCCTTCATACCACTCATTAGACCACCCAGTAGAATCTGCACTACTAACATACTTACTAACACCTTCGCCATACCCTTTGTCCCTTTCTCTATAATCTTCATCTTAGGTATTTCCACATGCAGTACAGCCCAGTACAGGGCAATAAAAACTGAGATGCCTATCGACAGATGAATCGTAAGTTTGTACGCATTTACCCACGGTCTCTCAATAAGTCCACTTGCAACCATAATCCATCCAAAGGAAGCAGCAAGCATTGCCAGAAGAACTACAAGACCTAGCCTAGCTATTAAGTCCCTGGGAAGCATTTTCTTAACTAGAAAAAAGACAAAGGGAAACAAAAAAACAAACCCCATTGTCCTAGCCCATAAACGGTGGAAGTACTCCCAAAAATAAATGAATTTGAATTCACTCATCGTCATTCCATCATTAATTTTCTGGTACTGGGGTGTCTCCTTGTACAAATCGAATTCCAGTTCCCAAGCTGCGTCACTCGAAGGGGGAAGCGTTCCGGTAACAATTTCCCACTTTGTAATCGACAATCCTGAACCAGTTAGTCGTGTAATACCACCTATCACAATTTGCCCCATTAGCATGATCAAACCGATGTACAACCAAACTTTAACCCATCTCGAAACTTGCATTATGAATCTGTTTAATTCTGGAAGCAAATTTACGACTTATGTTTCGTTTCAAAATTTCTAAAATCGCTTTCTCTCTAATTATAATAATTCTATATTATTTAAATAATGAACCATTATCATTAGGGATGTGAATAAGTGCAAAGAAAAATGCTCAAAGATTTAAAATTGATATTGCTAAGAAATTAGACGGCTTTACTAACATATTTGAATTAGTCTGAAGCTACTATAATAGAAGGCATTAACATTTTTTCTGTGGATTGTTGGTAATTGATTTGTTAAGTAATAATTCCTATTGTCGATGTCAGTTATTATAATTTGGATCTTAAGAATTTGATGATAAAAAGTAAATCACGAATCTTACTCAATTTTAATGTGTTGGTAAATGGTAGGACTGTTAGTTTCTCTTCAGTTATCCACAGTCACTAACATTAATTTTGTTGAAAACCTAAAGTTGCTACTCTTAGCAGACTTGCAATTACATAGTACGAAATTGGGTAATGTTTGTAAATTATGGTTTTGATATGTTCAAATTTCTACACTATGGTTGATAAAACATAGTAGCCTATTTCTCTAAAGCAATCGTCATTTTCTTGATTCTATCTTCAATGCTTTCAGAACTTAACTTATCACGACTAAGGCTATCAACGATAATTGGGAAGGCAAAAGGAGTGGCTTGTTTAGGATAGGAAAAGACGAGCTTTTGTTTATTGATTCGCCCTAGTGCTTTCCTCATTCTTGCCTCTTCCAATTGAAATGTCCTCACCTCTTCGAAGGTTTGTTGATATAATAAGTTATCCTGCTCATATTCTCTAAAGACGTCAAAGAGCAAATGGGAACTCGTCTGTAGATGTCTTTCCTTTTTTGCCTTTCCCGGAAAGCCCTCGAAAAGCAGTCCCGATATCTTTGCAATGTCTCTGAACTTCCTTCTTGCCAATTCTATTGCATTGATGCTAGCTTGTATATCTTCAAATAAGCTGGTGGTAGAGAAGATATCCTTAGTAATGTATTTCTCAATGTCGATATGTTGATCGGAAAGTAATTCAAAACCATAGTCATTCATGGCAATGGAGAAACTAATGGGAAGTTTGAAAGAAAGTCTTCGTGCTATTAAGGCAGCAAGACCCTCGTGAACATGCCTTCCTTCAAAAGGAAACATAACGATATGATAACCGTCATCTGTTCTAAAGTATTCGATTAGAAATTCATCGTGGTCGGGAACATGGCTTAGTTCTTCCTGCTTTGAGAACAAATCTGATAAGGTATTTAATTCAAGATCTTTAGAATTAAACTTTCCCTGTTTCAAGTTGATATATTGGGCTCTTAAAGCCGTCGCAAGATTAGACGACAGTGACATCCTGCTTCCCTGCCAGGAGGGTATTTTTCCTGACTTCTTTTTGCTCTTTCTTACCGTCGCATCAAGTGCTTTAAGTCTAACTAGTTCTAATGAACGGCCCGCGAACCAAAAGGTGTCACCGGGATTAAATTGCGAAATAAAGTATTCCTCGACAGTTCCAATTTTTTTACCATTAGAATATTTTAAGTTAATGCTAACTGATCCCACAATAGTTCCGATAGACAATTTATGAATGCTTGCTACCCGCTTGTTAAGCACTCTATATTTTCCATCCGATAATCCTAGTTTCTGGTATTCATCATATGCTTGGAGAGAACTTCCTCCTTTGACGAGAAATTCGAGTAACCAAGTCCATTCTTCCTTCGTCACACTTTCGTAGCAGAAGGTGGACTTTATTTCTTGATAGACTTCTTCTGCGCGGAAACCTCCTGAAACAGCTAGAGTAAGTAGATATTGGATTAAAACGTCAAAGGACCGTATGTATGGAATTCTTTCTTCAACAATTTTATTTTCTATTGAAAATCTAAGAGCAGCAGCCTCCATTAATTCTAAGGAGTGAGTAGGAGCAAAATAGATTCGACTTACTTTTCCAGGAGAATGACCACTCCGTCCTGCACGCTGCTGAAATCTTGCAACACCCTTGGGACTTCCAATCTGAATGATTGCTTCAACAGGCCTAAAATCTACTCCGAGATCTAAGCTTGATGTGCATACGACGACCTTAAGCTTTTCCTGATGAAGCGTTTCTTCTACCCATTCTCTGAGTTCTCTACTTAGAGAACCATGATGCATAGCAATTAGACCAGAAAGATCTGGATCTCTGGCTAGTATCTTTTGATACCAAATCTCACATTGAGATCTCGTGTTGGTAAATATTAATGTGGTGGTATTTTCTTTAATAATGGGAATAATATGGTCAAGCATCTTGATACCTAAATGTCCTGCCCACGGAAAGTTATCTATTTGCTCAGGTATAAGTGACTTGATTTCTATCTGCTTTTTAACCTTAGCCTTTATTATGATAGATTTCTGAATAGATTTCTGCCGATTTCCAAGTAGTACTTGTTTTGCCTGTTCTAAGTTAGCTATAGTTGCTGATATGCCCCATATTCGAAGTTCTGTAGTGATATTTTTAATATGAGAAAGAGCAAGTTCAACTTGCACACCTCTCTTTGAGCCCATTAATTCATGCCATTCATCGACAACTACGCTTTTCAGATGTGCAAGTAATTTTCTGTATTGTCTATTGCAGAGAATTATGTGGAGGCTTTCTGGTGTTGTAATGAGAATCTCAGGTGGATCTTCGAATTGTCTCTTTCTGGCTGTGGTCGAAGTATCACCTGATCTAATTTCCACTCTCCATTCGAGACCGAAGGCATCAATTGCCCTTTCAGCAGCTATCTTGATTTCCTTCGTTAATGCTCTAATAGGCGCAAGCCAGATGCATTGTAGGCCTTTAATTTCATTGCCTAGCTCTTCCTTCCGCTGAATGTATTCAAGTAAAATAGGAATCAAAAGTGAGTAGGTTTTTCCACTCCCTGTAGGTGCATTTACGATTCCTGAATACTTATTTAAGAACTTCTCCCAGGCCTTCCGTTGAAAAGGGTAGACTTTCCACTTATTGGATCGAAACCAAGCCTCCGCAAAACTTACTAGCTCTAAATTGTTCATATTTTACCAAAAGCATAAGAACATTCTAAAATTATGAACTGTTAAGATAGAAAGGGTAGAAATTAATCCTATCTTTTTGCTTATTTAATCGTTAATTACATAACGTTCGTAAGATCAGATGCTTAATTTATTAATATTAATACATAAAGTATTATTTAAAGCCAAAAAATTCAACATGAGGTTCTTTACTTTTTTTCTGACACTGTCATTATTTCTTACAAGTACAGATCATGTTCTTTCTAACACATTTTCATCCTCGATGGAATGTGAAGAAGTAGATGCAGGTACGATTGCTTTTTCATCAGGAACTGATAACATTACCCTTCTAGCAGATGGAATTCCTGATATAATTACATTTACCAGTTCTTTAGAATTGGAGTCTAACACATTTGAATTTCGCTATCTGATCACCAGCTTGAATGGAACGATCGAAAGTATCCAAGAAGAAGACACCTTTGATTTTGAAACACTGGGACTTGGGGTAAGTAGGATATATGGACTTGCATATACAGGGAGTTTGAATATTGCTGTAGGTGAAAATCTAAGTTTAGAGATAAATAATATAAGTACTGAGTGTTTCGACCTATCTGACAACCGGCTTATCGCAATTCGACTCGAGAATCAGCCAATAGATCAGACCTTCTTCATTTCATCAAATACAAGTAATCACATTGGAGTGAATAGAACTGTGGAAGGAAGGGAAACAATTATTATCTCGTCCTTTATGTCTGGTGCAGAGGATGCTGATGGTATTTTTTATGACGAAGACACGGATATTTTGTACCAACTAAATAGGTCTACAAATGCAGTCGATGCCTACGAAGATGCACTAGCTAAATTGAACTCAGGAACTATTCCAACTGTTTCAAGTTCTTCGACTTCAGATTTTACCAATGGAAGAGAAATTACGTATAGCAATGGTAAGTTAATAGTGGCTCAAGATGAGGCAGACGATAACGAAGGAAACCAATTGATTGTATATGATGTCGATGGTCCTACGATGGTCTTAGACAAGGTGATCGACATAGACATTAACCTCTGGGGGATTGATCTAAGTGGGAGCACTCTCTATGCAGTGGAAGATAATTCGAACAACTTGGTTCAGATTAATAACATGTTTGGACAGGCTGGTCCGATAGAAGTTACCGAGAAGATTAGTGTAGAAGGAGTGGTGAGAACACATGGCTTGGTATACGTTCCAGAAAGTGATATGATGCTCATTACCGATATCGGTGATGCCGCAATGGATGACGACGGAGCAATAATTAGAATACGAAATTATTCCAGCGCTAGCATGGATGGAAACATATCTATAAGTGAGCAAATTAGGGTAGAAGGTGGTTCTAGTTTCCTAGGAAATCCGGTTGATATTAGTTACGATAAGGATAAAGCAAGAATCTACGTTGCAGAAAGAGCTAGAAATGGTGGCATGATACTCTGCTTTCCGCTACCAGTTGCTTCAGGATCCGTAGCACCTACCTTTAAGCAAAATTTTCCTGGAGCATCTGCCATTTACTTTCCAGGTCTAGAAGTGGATGCATGTGAGGAATTAGAAGTAACGACTGTGAATCTAATTGGAGGAGGTACAGAATCTACAATAATTATTGATGGAATCGCGGATAATATATCCTTCGAATCTTCTTCTACATCGAAGGAAAACTCCTTCACCTTCGTTGTTACAAATGATGCTGGAGATATCTTGGCGATACCAGGAGGTAATATGGTCGATTTTGATCCTGCAGGTCTTGGAATTTGCAGAGTTTATGGTCTTTCATATTTAGGAAGACTGTTAATAGAGGAAGGGGACAATTTACTCGGCGATAGTGCAATTTTCGCCGAAATATGTGCCAATATATCTAGCAACTACATCACCATAAATAGAATAGACCAAACGCAATCAGAAATACAGTTCTATACTTCTTCTAATACATCAGGACTAGTAGGTATTTTCAATGTATTCGACGATAACGTCATTATGACTGGATTTCCTTCTAGTGGTATGGACGCTGATGGGATATTCTATGATGAAGATAATGATGTACTCTATCAACTTGATAGAACAAATAATGTCGTTAATGCTTACGGAGACCTGCGAAGCAGACAATCTAACGGCACTGCACCTTCAATAACAGCAAGCTCTTCATCAGATTTTAGTAATGGTAGAGGGATTGCATATTCGAATGGCAAACTGATCGTAGCACAAGATGAAAGTGACACGAATGGCGGAAATAAAATAATCATCTATAATGCATCTGCCTCTGAAATCACACTTGACAAAGTCTTCGATGTTGAAATAGATCTATGGGGTATCCATGCAGATGGAAACACCCTATATGCTGTTGTAGATAATTCTAGTGAAATAGCAACCTTCGAAAATATATTTGAAAATGAGTCTATCCTTCTTACTCCTTCCACCACTACGAATATTGAAGGAATGGTTAGAACACATGGACTAGTCTATATTTCTGATCTAGATATGATGCTACTGACAGATGTTGGAGATGCTGCTAGCTCGGGAGATGGCGCTCTTGTAAGAATCAAGAAATTTACAGAAGTGAGTTCAGATGGTAGGGTTAGTCCCTCAGAACAAATTAGGGTAGCTGGAGGAACTAGTTTACTAGGAAATCCAGTGGATATAGCTTACGATCAAAATTCGAGAACTGTGTATGTCGCAGAGAATGCTAGGAACGGAGGAATGATATTAGGTTACAAACTACCCATCCTTAGTGGAGGCATCGCACCAATATATAAGAAAGTGGTAGCAGGGGCATCTTCGGTGACATTCCCTGGTTCAGGAGAACTTGTATGCGACCTAATTGATGGAGGAGTACTAAGCTTATCCACAGGCGGAACAGAAGCTACAATTTTGATTGATGGAATTGCTGATGTGCTTTCATTTACCTCTAGTGGAGAAAACGATAAGGTTAAATATACCTACGTTGTAACAGATTCAGATGGAGTAATACTAGGAATTCCTTCGGGTAATTCAGTAGATTTTGATCCTCCAGGAGTAGGTCTTTGTAGAGTTTATGGTGTTGCATACAATGGTGATCTTTTGATTTCTGTAGGTGACAACTTCTTAAGGCATCAAATAGTGATTAGTGATGACTGTTTCGACGTTTCAGATAATTTCCTTACTGTTAATAGATTAGAAGCAGGGTCTTCAGATCTGCAGTTTTTCACTTCGTCAAGTACAACTGGAAATATAGGTATCTATAGTATTCTGGCAGGGCTAGGAAATATTGCTTCACAGTCTTTTACTGGGAATGCAATGGATGGCGAAGGTATTTTTTATGATGAGGCAAGTGATGTCTTATATCAGGTAAATCGTACCAACACTGTCATTGATCTATACGGTTCAGTAAAAGAATCCCTTCAAGCTGGAAATATTCCCGCTGTGATAGCAAGTTCTACTTCAGATTTTAGCAATGGAAAAGAAATTGCTGTGATAGATGGAAGGCTAGTTGTGGCGCAAGCCGCTGATGACTCGAATGATGGCAATAAACTAATTGTGTATGATGTAACACCAACAACAATTACCTATGCTAAAGAACACGCAGTAGATTTTGATCTTGCGTCTATTTTTGCTACTGGTAATACCTTATTTGCGTCAGAAAACGGTTCGTCTAACGTTGCTATATTTTCTGACTTTTTTAATATGTCGGATGGACCACTAGAAGCAAGCAGCATGGTGATGATTGAAGATATGGTGAGCACAGGTGGCATTATTTATGACTTCAACGATGATATGCTGGTGCTTACAGATGTAGGAGATATAAGTGACGAAGATGATGGTGCTATAGTTGTGATTAGGAATTGGGGAGAGGCCAGTGCGGATGACTTCGTTTCTTCGGAAGAACAGGCTAGAGCATTTGCAGGCGCTGCTAAACTAGGTAGTCCTGTGGACATAACACTTGATAAGCCAGGAAAGGTCGTTTATGTTTCTGAAAGATTAAAGAATGGTGGATTGATCTTGGGCTTCAAACTACCTAAATTAACTGGAGGAATCGCACCAATCTACCAGTCGAATCTTGCATTTGCCTCTGCTATCCACCTTCCTGGACTAGAAGTAGGAATATGTGAAATTGCTAATGGAGGTGAAATTGCTTTAAGTACCGGAGGTAGCGAGGTAACTATTTTTGTGGACGATGAGCCAGACATGATATCTTTCTCTACTTCAGTTCCTGCAGAGCCAGTAGGATTTAATTTCAACTACATCATAACAGATGAAAGTGGGAAGATTTTAGCGATTCCAACAGATAATGTTGTTGACTTCAATGGTGCAGGAGAAGGCACATGTTTTGTGTATGGCTTGTCCTATGTAGGCGACCTGATCATTTCAGTTGATGATGTACTTTCGGACTTTAGCGAATATAGTACTGATTGCTCTGATTTATCAGATAATAGATTGACTGTCAACAGAATAGCTCCTGAAGCAGCAGTAGCCCAACTTTTTGCTTCTTCTAATACCGCAGGCCAAATCGCTGTGTTCAATATACTTGCTAGTAATGCAAAGGTTAATGACTTCATCGATATTATGAACGCTGATGCCGATGGAATCTTCTATGATACGGACGCTGATGTTTTATATCAACTAAATAGGACAGATAACGTGATTCATGCTTACAGTGATGTGAGTTCAGCTTTGGTAGCAAATGAAACTCCAGAAATTACTGCCACATCTACCTCAGATTTCACCAATGGAAGGGAAATTACGTGGATGGGTGATAAGTTGATTGTGGCTGAAGATGCGAACGATACCAATGGAGGAAATCAATTCTTCATTTATGATGCTAGTCCATCATCTATCACCTTAGATAAGGTACTTAAGTCCGAGGTCGACGTGTGGGGAATTCTTGCCCTCGGAAGTTCTTTGATCGCTGTGAAAGACAACTCTGGAAGTGTTGTAATCATGGACGACTTCCTTGGACATTCTCCAGGTGTAGTGCTTGTAGATAAGAGTATTGCAGTAACAAACTTGCTTAGGACACATGGCTTAGCGTACGATGCTGCAAGTGATAAGATGATCCTAACGGATATTGGTGATGCAGAAGAAGATGGCGATGGAGCAATAGTAATGATTACTGATTGGACAGCAGCTTCTGCAGATGGAATGATAAGTGAACTTGAGCAGGTAAGAATTGATGGAGATAGCACATTACTCGGGAATCCTGTTGATGTTGCCTATGATGCTTCAGGAGGAAGTATATATGTTGCAGAAAGAGCTAACAATGGTGGGCGGATTCTTGGATTCAATATGTCAGATATTTCCATGGGTGAATACAAACCTGGATATATCTACAACTTTGAAGGTGCCTCAGCAGTAGCCATCTCTGGAGATATCAGTGCACTTAGGAATGCAGCTGTCAGTCAACGCAATGCAATCGCTAGTGTTTCAAGCCTCTATCCATCACCGACTAGCCAAGAATTGAATGTAGAGATCGACAGCAAGGAAGATGTAAGTACTCAAATTCAGATATTTGATATGACGGGAAAATTAATGATGACAGAAAATATATCTCTTTCTAAGGGAGGTAACTTGATCAAGCTAAATGTGCGAAACCTCAATACTGGTTTTCACTACATTAATGTTCCTTCTCTTTCGTACTCAGAGAAATTCTTGAAAATAAGATAGAATAATACAAGAACTATAGGTGGCTGATATCTTTAAGATATTGGCCATTTTTGTTTCCTGAAATACAGTTTCCCCTCTTTTGTTTTCTGCATGTAATATTTTAATTTAGGTAAATGTTTCAATAGAAAAGGATATGCAATTACTATTTATTATAGCCTCATTCTTATTCGCTGCACCATCAGGAAGTCACGAAGAACTGGGGAAGGTAGATTGGTTACGGGATTATGATCGAGCGTTAGAGCTTTCAGCAAAAGAGGACAAACCTATATTTATTCTATTCCAGGAGGTTCCGGGATGCTCCACATGCAAGAACTATGGGAACAATGTGCTTAGTCACCCATTTATCGTAGAAGCCATCGAAGATGAGTTTATCCCATTGGCAATATTTAACAACAAAGACGGTGCGGATCGAAAGATTCTAGAGAAATACAATGAGCCCAAGTGGAACAATCCTGTCGTAAGGATCGTGGATGCTGACGGAGAAAATATTGTCAGAAGGCTTTATAGTAACTATAGCCTGCAAGGTGTCACTAATACGATGATTTCTGCCCTACTGAAAAGCAACAAGATAGTACCAGACTATTTACATTTCTTTTCGGAAGAACTAAAGACCAATTTTGGACAGCTCAAGGAATCCTATGTTTCTATGTATTGTTTCTGGACAGGTGAAAAAGTAATCGGGAGTATAGATGGTGTGGCAGAAACAGAGGCCGGATTCATGGATGGTAAGGAAGTAGTGAAATTCAAGTACAACCCTAATCTCGTAGATTATAAGGATATCGTTTCAACTGCAAATGAGCTGAAATGTGCGGATGGGGCGTATTCTGATGATGCTCTAGAAAGAAAAACGGCCGAAAAAGTAACAAAAAGCAAGTCTAAGTCGACCAAGTCCTACAGGACGGATCGAACACCGAAGTACTACTTGGCCAATACCACCTACCAATATATTCCAATGTCTACCTACCAATCTGTAAAAATTAATGCAGCTTTAGGAAGAGGTGACTCTGGCTTAGACCTACTGAGTCCCAGGCAAGTAAGACTCCTAGAACACATTAAAAAGAATAGAAGTGAAAATTGGAAGGTGGTCTTTAGAGCAGATTTTTCCAAGAATTGGTGGGAGATATACGAAGTTTTGTCTAGGAATTCTTAGTCCTGGAACTTTGTCTTGCTTTTCTCGTGTTTTAAGACCAACTTTATAAACAAAACAAAATCATTATGCACGAAGAAGAATATTACGAGTATGCAGGTTTCGGTCAACGATTTATTGCAGCGATCATAGATGGACTCATTGTGGGAGTAGCTGGATGTATTTTATGTGGAGTTGTTGCAGGGATCTTTGTTGGCTCTGTAGGATTTGATACCATTCTCGGGAATGGTCAGGTACAAGAAGAGACCATTATTTTCGGCATCATTTTGTACTTACTTTTCTTCATCGTAATGATTGTAGGTGGATGGCTCTACTATGCTCTGCAGGAGTCTTCGCCAAGAATGGCGACAATAGGCAAGCGCGCCATGGGCTTGGTTGTAACTGACCTGGAAGGTCATCAAATTTCATTTGCTCGTGCCTCGGGGCGATTCTTTGGAAAGTGGATTTCTGGATCCATCATGTATGTGGGATATATCATGGCCGCTTTCACAGAAAAGAAGCAAGCCTTACATGATATGATTGCCAATTCATTAGTCATGCAGGATAGCTGATTACTTAAGAAGCTATCAAAAAAAACAAGAGCGCTTTTGTACTAATAGAAGCGCTCTCTTAGTATGTGATCATGTCTAAAGTTTCTCCTTGAATATCAAGCGGAACTCAAGATCAATATCATTCTTGATCGCGTAGTTCCCAAGGTCTTGGAAGTAGGAAGAAGAATTGTACTTAATATCGTACTTGGTGCGATCGAAAGAAGCTCTACCTGCGAAAATCAAGAAACCTTCTTTTTCTATTTTCTCGAAAGTGAAGGTCTCATCATTGGACTTGCCTCTAATAGATAAGGTTCCAGAAACAAGGTTTCCTTGCGTTTCTTTTATTTCGAATATGATTTCGGGATACTTCTTGCTGTGGAAGAAGTCCTTCGCCTTTAGGTGCTTTCTAAGTTCCTTATTTTCATGGGAGATGGATTTAGAATTAAAAATAATGGTACCTGATTTCACATCGGTATTATCTAGGTAAATATTGCCCTTCTTAAGATCTATGCTACCTTCTTGCTTAAAGGATCCGATTTCTCCGTAGCCAATCCATGTGGCTGAGGATAATGTAGCATCTAAGGTGTAGGTCTGTGAATTTGCAAGCACAAATAGACTCGCTAGGATGGTAGTTAATATCAATTTTTTCATTTGATTAATTTTTTTAAAGTGAATAAAGTGGTCTAGGGAGCTAATTCTCCTTCTGTTTCTAGAAGTCCGATTCCCTTATAAATATTTCCCTCTTGATCTTTAGCAAGGACATACCAAAGTGCATCTCCGCCATATAGGTTGTTGCCCCATCGATAATTCTTGTGGAAGGTGTACGTTTCTCCAGCTTTGAGCTTCCCTCTCTGACAATTGAAGCTCTTGGAGAATTTTTTCTTGTTGTAGTCTACATTCTTCTTCCAACCTTCTTCATTATACCAGATATAGGAACCAGCTTGAAAGACCTCTAGGTCCTTTTCTAGTGAAATAACGGAAGTAGAATGCTTCCATACATACTTAAAACCCTTTCGATCATCTTCACCAGCAAGTTCAGCATAGTTAGGATTAGGGCCGTGCATTATATATATGGCAACGGGGACCTTACGGAGGTCATCTGGCAAGGCCCTCGTTCTGTCTGTCCAGTCTTGAGCAAAGATTTGACCTAGAAAAAGGGTAGCGATAAAAACAAATACGAATCTCATCTTGAATTTAATTTACTTGATTAATGATGAGACAAATATGTGGTGAACTAGGGCTGTGAGTGTATTAGGACATGCTTTGAGAAGTCTCAAAGCACGTTTTGATTACAATTTGCACATTGGAGATAACTACTTTTCGGACCACTTACTGGGACTTAAGCCAGTAAACTTCTTAAAGATTCGATTAAATGTTGCCTTGGAATTAAAACCACTATCATAGGCAATTGATTCTAAGGTAAAGTTATCCTGTACCTTCGATTTTAACTTGATTTTGACGGCTTCTACTCGGTATTCATTGACGAAATCATGAAAATTCTTTCCCAAGCCTTGATTAAGGTGCTCTGAAATTACACGTGCTGGACTACCGCAATTAGCCGCAAACTCCTTAAGTGTTAGGGTTGGATTAAGGAAGTCACTGTTATGGTCCATCCTTTCCCTTATTTTTGTTAGAAGGTTCTCACTTAGGCTAATATCTTGCTTGGGTTCAGAAGTAAAAACAAGGTCCTTAGATTTTTCTTGCATAAGTCCACCGAGGGTTAGAATCAATGTCAAAATACCTAAGGTAATGGCAGTGTATAGGTTATAAACTGTGAAGACTTCTCTTTGGATAACTTCCACAAGCCAAAATAGAGATAGAAGTAGAAAACCCCCGAGAACAATTCGCAACCAATCAAGGGTTAATTTAGAGGATTCTGAAAAATTGTTCTTAAGCCATTTTTGATAGGCACGAAGCAGGATCAAAGATAGAATGGTGTAAATGGCTAGTGATAAAAATGTACCAATAAATTCGATGCGATAGGTAAGTGGGCTATGCCATTCCTGCCAGTACCAATTTTTAAAATTGTAGTCTTGGAAAAATAGAAACAAATATAGAGCAGCCTGAAGAAAAACGGGCATGAAGTGAATAAGGTACTTGCTTCGAAACTTAAATTTCACATTGGTAAGTGAGCGTGTGTAGAAGTAGATTAGTGGGCCAAAGGCTAAGGAATAGTAAATGGGCCTAAAGTAGTAGTTTGCATCTTGTGCGAAAATACCACTAACGCTGTAGAAGGTGTGAATCAGCCAAAGGGAGATGGTTGCAACCAGCAGTGCAAGAAAGCGATCCTTCCTGTACCATAGAAGAATAGCTGCGAAAATACCAAGCACAATCATGGCCCCACAAGCTATTACAGACAAGTTAAAGTCAATCTTCATGGCCTTAAAATAATAATTTTCGAAGAGCTAGAGTTCTTAGTCATTCCTATTCTTGTAGGAGTTGCTTGATATCTACTAAGGTATTTGCCTGCTCTGCCTTCTTATCCTTTCGCCAACGTAGGATTCTAGGAAAGCGAAGAGCAATCCCAGACTTGTGTCGCTTAGACTCTTGTATTCCTTCAAAGGCCAATTCAAAGACTAGCTCAGGATTGACAGCATTCACAGGACCATATCTTTCTAGGGTATTTTTTCTTACCCACCTACTGATTTCCTGAAATTCTACATCAGTGAGTCCCGAGTAAGCTTTTGCGAAAGTAACTAGCCTTCCATCTTGCCAGAGTCCAAAGGTGAAATCCGTGAACAAGTTGGCCCTCCTTCCATGACCTCTTTGGGCATAGGTCATTACTGCATCAATTGTATAAGGGTCCACCTTCCATTTCCACCAATCCCCCTTCTTACGCCCATCTCGATATACAGAATCAAGACTTTTCAACATA
This sequence comes from uncultured Saprospiraceae bacterium, assembly GCA_964570435.1. Classification (GTDB taxonomy): domain Bacteria; phylum Bacteroidota; class Bacteroidia; order Chitinophagales; family Saprospiraceae; genus Portibacter. Next base: position 20,354 of record CAZMYK010000006.1, read on the forward strand.
AAGCCTTCAGTCTTCCGAGACCTAGCCTCCTTAATTAATGTTCTTAAGTCTTCCCAAGAGCCAAAGTTGATTTGTCTAGAAAGGACTAAATTTTGACTACTTGATTGATGCACTAAGTCAGCTAAGCGTTTTCTTCTGTCTCTTAGAGTTAGGTTCCGAAGATCTACCCCATTTTCTTCTAACAAGTCATAGGCCATAAACACCACCGGAATCTCTGCTAGCAGTTTCTTACTTACTTTTTTTCTACCGATGCGTTTTTGTAGGTGTTGAAAGTTCATAGGCTGATGGTCTTGAAATGCCAGGATTTCGCCATCTAAAACGAAGTCTTCGTTAATCCCATTGGGAAGGGTATGAAGTTCTGGAAATCTACTAGTTACTAACTCTTCACCTCTTGACCAAATGAAGATTTCCCCTTGCCGGAATATGAATTGCCCTCTTATACCATCCCACTTCCATTCAGCACTCCAATTTTTCACTGGACCGAGCTCTTCTAAATTCTTTTCTACAGCATATGCCAGGTAGAATGGATAAGGCCTTGAGATGCTATCCTTGAAATCCTCACTAATCATTAACTCTTCGAACGTAGTTTCGAATGGAGACCAATCACCCATGAGTCTATGCGCTATCTTGCTATCTTCAACTTCTAGGTACCTAGATAATGCCTTTGTGATGAGACGTTGGGAAATTCCCACCCTGAATCCGCCTGTAATGAGTTTATTGAAAAGAAATCTTTGATTCTTGTCCAGACCAGACCAGGCTTCGGTAATCCAAACCTTCTTAAGCTCATCCGCTTGCTTCTTAAGGTCAGAAATTTCTGTGATCCATTGTGCCAAGGGCTTTTCTATACTATATGTGTTCGCAGGTAGAATTAGGGCTATTGTTTCCGCTAAGTCGCCCACAATGTGATAACTGTCTTCGAAGAGCCAGTCAGGCACGTTTGACAATTCTGCAGCCCAAGTTCTTAGTAGACTAGTGCTAATCGTTCTCCTAGGTCTTCTGTGGGTAAATAAAGCTATGGCCCATATCTTATCTGGGTCTGGGGCCTCTTGGAAGAACTCAACTAGGGCAGTAACCTTTGCGTTAGTAGAAGTGGTCTGTTCTATTTTAGAAAAGAGAGTGCTAAATTCCTTCATTGCTAGTAGTACTTGCTAGTTCTGTTTCATCTCCCTCATATTCAGTCTCCAGTATTTGAGCATTATAGCCTAAGTGTCTTAGATACTTTGAAAAAACATTAACGTAACCATGGGTGACGAGAATCGAATCTGCTCCAGTATCTTTGATAGCTGATAACAAACCTTGCCAGTCCGCGTGGTCACTGAGAACAAATCCTTTGTCAACCGAGCTCCTTCTTCTTGCTCCCCTGAGATTCATCCAACCAGAGGCTGAAGCAGTTTTGATATTCTTCAAGCGATCCATAAACTTAGAATTCATAAAGCCTGGAGGAGCTATAATCATTGCGCCTTCTAAATCCTTCTTCTTCATTTCGATGTCAAGAACTTGGGTGTTTTGGATGTCGAAGCCTTGTGACCTAGCTAAGTCATTGATATTTTGCACAGCTGCATGGCAGTAGATCTTACCTACAGACGGATCGAGACCACTAATTACACGTTGCGCTTTTCCCAAAGAATAGGCTGAAATAAAACTGATCCTCTTTGCCTCTGAGTTCTCAGCCCACCAAGAATTCATTTCATTAAAGACTAGATCTTGATTTTTCCAATTGAAAACGGGGAGTCCGAAGGTACACTCGGTAATAAAGGTGTTACACTTTAGAGGGTGAAAACTACCAGAAAGATGGTCGTCTTCAGTCTTATAATCCCCAGATACAACCCACACTTCCCCTTTGTATTCTACTCGAATTTGTGCAGAACCAATGAT